>NZ_JBFRMK010000118.1:0-22091 GCF_041470405.1 Shewanella sp. 10N.286.45.A1 | reverse complement strand
AAGAATAGAAGCATTGAATCGAACCCAAAGGGCCGCGTTTCTTGGCTATTTTTACTGTGTTGTAGACTATTTGTGGAGAATAACTAAACGGCATAGCCTCCGCCTTGTCAAAATAGCCAATAAACTGCGGCAAAAACAACCGTGAAAGATCAAAAATCCCTAATAAAGAGGCCGATACAAAGTATCGGCCTCTTTATTTGTAAGTATTTAAAAGCACTATGAAGGTGCTTTAGGAGTAACACCAAATACTTCGATTGAGTGCTGCTTTCCTTTAAGTTTGATAGGCCCGAGGCTATTAAGGTTATAGCGCGTGTCGGCAAAATCGAGTCGAGACTTTAACGAGCCAGAGATCAGCATCCTTTGCCCCAGTGGATTACATTGATCTTGCAGTCTTGCTAAGGTATTAAGAACATCGCTAAAGAAACTAATCTCTTGTTTCTGCACACCTACAACCGCAGCTACGACCTGACCACAATGGGCAGCGGCTTTAAATTTAGGTACAAAGCCATACTGCTCTTCAAAATACAGCCGTTGCCAGCTTAATTGTTGTGAGAATTCGTGATAAATATTGAAACAGCGATCTTGCTTGATACCATCTTTTAACGGCCAATGTATGAGAACAGCATCACCCATATAGCGATAGATCTCTGCTTCGTTGTTGGTCACTGTATCTGCCAATAAACTAAAACTATCTTGGATCAAGCGGCTGAAACGGTAATCACCTAAAGACTCAGCGTGTGTGGTAGAGGCAACCATATCCAGGTAGAGAAATAAGCGCTGTTCATAGCGTGGTTTATGGTATTTACCAAGACCAATATTAAATAAAACCCTTGGCCCGACGAGTAGCGCCATTTGCTCGATAAATGCTAGACCCACTCTTACAACGACTAAATACACGATTAACGCTTGGAATGCTGGGCTATACAAAATATGCGCGGTTAGCATCTGCCTTAAGGTTGTCATGTGGTTTTCAATAGCCCACATATTTAAGTACTGCGTGATATATGCAAGGGTCGTTGCACCAAGTAGAAGAAATAGCCCCTTAAATATGACAGAGAATACGTAGGGGAGGCGGTTAATCGCACTGAAATCGGCAATGAGGTTGGACATCCAATGCAGGCTGCCAAAAATAATTCCCATGTAAATTGAAAGCGTCGCTAAATCAGCGGAACCAATGGCCCACTGTGGAAGTTCTGGAGTCTGCGCGTATCTGAAAAATACGAACGCCGCCATGGCTACAGTCCAAGCGAAAATAGCGAAGGCTAACTTCTTCGCTTGTATACGGGCTCTCACGGTTTTAGGTGTATCCAACTACTACTTTTTTAAGATGGGCTAGTTTATAGAAAATCACCTTACTATATCCAGTAGTATTTGTGATCTAAGTCAAATGACTGCGAGTTTTGGAGCGAAATTTACTCAAAGTAGCCTAGAAAGGATCTTTTGGGTAAATTGAGTCTTCAAATAAAAACCGCGCGGGTTAGTTTGAGACTGTGATCCATTGTGATCAATACTCTGAGTGAGCACTTGGCTGTTGGCTGCTTTAGGACGTAATTGCAACACTTCGCCATGACGAGCTGTAATGCTTTCGACCTTACCGATAGCAATTAACTCCATGATCTCTTCCCAATCTTGTTTCAGTAATGCAGCTTCTTCGAGGGAAGGGCTCCATAAAACAGGTGAACCTATTTGGCGCGCTGGTAGTGGGATCTCTCTAGCACCTTGAACAGGGATCCAAAGCACTTGCTGTAATTTATGGCAAACAACACTATTTTCCCAAGTGAGACCAAGAATGTTAGTCAATGGTGCGACGGTAACATAAGTTGTTTCTAAGACTTTACCGACTTGGTTGACCGGAATGGTCTTTAACTCAATGCCTAGATGAATAAAGTCAGGTTCAGGTTTTGAGCCAGCAAGCGCACCAAGCTCTAGCTCTATTAACTGGCCAACCCAGCCTTTATGACGTTTTAGATCTTTTGGGATCTCAACTTGATGATAGTTTGCTAATTGTCCGAGTGTTAGCCCTGCCATGGCTTCTGCACGGGACATAAGCTCTTCGAGGCTATTAGGAGGTAGTGTTGATTTTTTCATAGCACAGATTTTACTGAAGTTTTAGCGTTTAGCAAATGCGGTTAAAATTCGAGCAAGGATTTGTAGTTAACAATGCTCATGCTTAAGTATGCTGTAACGTAATGAAATTAAACGGTAAAATGGTTTTACCTATTACAGTACCAGATAAGTTGTTCAACTTACTCCTGTAGTTTCCCTATTTTTCCAACATAGTTATCCACAGATTTACTGGATAACTTACGCTTTTCTGATTACTACTGTAATGAATGTGATCTGTCAATGCTATTTAGTGGCGATTATTTGCTTTTTTTTGCCATGTTATACTTGCACTTGTGAATAACATCATTATCAAAGCGGCTAAGTTTTCCTTTTTAAATTGACTGGTTAAATAGTGTACTACTGTGGTTGCAGGTTATTTTGAAATTAATGCGCGTAGTTTTAAGTTGTTGGTTTTTAATGTTTTACCTGTGTTTTTTGTTTGGCGCTAATAATTTGTTGTCGCTCCTTACTGCGATGGTTTTTATAGTTTTATCGAGTTTCCAACAGAGATATCCACAGATTCTGTGGATATGATCGCAATTATGGTTTTGTGCCTGTTGATAAAGTTAGTCTTTTGTTTGATTTATCCAACGAATATGCGAAACAGAGATTTGCTGCGGCGCAAGCTTTATGAAACAATCAATTCATTAATATTTAAAAGTTTGGAGTCCATGTGATTGATAGTGACGGCTTTCGCGCAAATGTGGGCATCATTATCTGTAATCGCTCTGGGCAGGTTATGTGGGCTAGAAGGTTTGGCCAACATTCCTGGCAATTTCCTCAAGGTGGCGTTGATGAAGGTGAGTCAGCGGAAGAAGCCATGTATCGTGAATTATACGAAGAAGTAGGATTAAGGCCAGAACATGTGCAAATCCTAGCATCAACACGATCTTGGTTACGATATAGATTACCTAAGCGATTGATCAGACAAGATAGTAAACCCGTTTGTATTGGGCAAAAACAGAAATGGTTTTTGCTGCAGCTAAAAAGTAACGAAAATGCAATTGATCTTAATGCGTGTGGTCATCCTGAATTTGATGATTGGCGTTGGGTCAGTTATTGGTATCCTGTGAGACAAGTGGTTTCATTTAAACGGGATGTCTACCGTAAAGTCATGAAAGAGTTTGCGCCGACAACTTTACCTTTACAGGTTAAAGAGTCGAACTATAAAAGAAGAGGAATGCGCAGAAATTAGTTAAGAGAGGTTTGTGTTAGTGCTAAAAACACTTAGGGATATCACACAAGTTGTTGCTTCAGCCCGCGATCTTGAATACGCACTGGAGCAACTAGTAACGCAAACAAAACAAGCTATGGCGACAGAGTGTTGCTCTGTCTATGTTTTAGAAGAGCAACAACTTATCCTATCTGCGACTGATGGATTAGAGCAGAGCGCCGTCAATCGAGTAAAACTACCACTGACCCAAGGGTTGGTAGGCTTAGTTGCCCAGCGCGAAGAAGCCGTCAACCTTGCTGATGCATCATCTCATCCCCGCTTTAAGTTAATCCCTGAAGTCTCCGAAGAAGCTTATAATGCATTTCTTGCCGTGCCGATTGTTTACCAAAAGTCAGTTATCGGTGTCATTGTTGTACAGCAGACTCGCGCCCGACAATTTAGTGAGGGCGAAGAAGCTTTTTTAATGACTTTGGCTGCACAGCTCGCTATGGCAATAAAAGGCCTTAAGCGTAGAGCATTAGTTAATCACGGCGCACTACAGCCCCTTTATTACGAGGGTAAATCGGCATCTAAAGGTATTGCTATCGCTAAAGCTTTATTGCTTGGTGGACAGCTCTCATTTGAGCTAGAAGAACGTAAAAGTGCCAGTATTGCCCAAGAGGAAGTTCGCCTTAAGCTAGCTATGAATCGCTGCAAGGATACCTTAGGTAACTTATCCCAGCGCTTTGATAGGGAAAAAGATGAAGAGGCTGCTTCTATCTTTACCGCACTATTATTGTTGCTTGAAAAAGCAAGCTTGGCTGGAGAGTACATTAAGGAAGTCCGTCTCGGTTGGAGCGCTGAAACCGCAGTATGTAGAGTCTCTAAACGTTATATCGCTCACTTTAATGATATGGAAGATCTCTATTTAAAAGAGCGTGCAAGTGACATTAAAGATGTTGGTTTGCGTGTTCTTAGGCAGCTTATTGAACCTGAAAAGATCTTCTTAGAGCCTGAAACACCAGTTATTTTGATTGTGCGAGAAGCCAGTACCACTTTACTTGCAGAGTTCCCGAGGCAAAAGCTTGCTGGGATTGTGACTGAGCTTGGCGGGGTAAACTCCCATGCTGCTATTTTAGCGCGAGCGCTAGGCGTGCCTGCAATTATTGGGGTTAACGGTATTTTGAATGCCAGCCTTGATAAGCGCCAAGTGGTTATCAACGCTAATCGAGGCCAGTTATTAGTCGAACCCTCCTCGACCATTTTATCTGAATATAGAAGCCTAATCGCGGCAGAAAAAGCCTTGCAACGTCGTTATGCCGCTGAGTTACCTTTGTCGACTGTGACGCTCGATGGTCACCGGGTCTATCTATATATCAATAGCGGCTTAATCAGTAGTATCGACTCAGATACAGGTTGCGACTCTGATGGTATCGGCTTATACCGCACAGAGATCCTGTTTATGTTGAAACAGTGTTTTCCTGGAGAGGCCGAGCAATTAGAGGTTTATCGCAAGGTATTGAATGCTGCGAAAGGTAAACCTGTGGTTATGCGCACATTAGATGTTGGCGGCGACAAACCACTCGATTATTTTCCGATTGTTGAAGATAACCCCTTTCTTGGTTGGCGCGGAATACGGTTGAGCCTAGATCATCCTGAGCTTTTTTTGGTGCAGTTAAGGGCGATGTTACAAGCGGCTAGTGATAGCGACCAGCTACATGTTTTATTACCTATGGTTAGCAATCTAGAAGAGATCGATCTAGCGTTGGTATATTTTGAGCAAGCTCATCAGGAGCTCACGACGGAGCTGGGTAGGGCGATTCTAATGCCTAAAGTCGGCATTATGCTAGAAGTGCCGGTGCTGTTATATCAGTTAGATGAAGTGGCCAAGCGGGTCGATTTTGTCTCTGTGGGTTCAAACGACCTCACTCAGTATCTACTGGCTGTTGATCGTAATAACCCTAGTGTGAATGCACTTTTTGATAGCTTCCACCCTGGAGTGCTAAGGGCGCTTAAATTCGCTATTGAGCGCTGTGACACTAACCAATTACCTATAAGTGTATGTGGTGAATTCGCTGGCGAACCAGCAGGAGCACTATTACTCGTGGCGATGGGCTACAACCAACTCAGTATGAATCAAGCGAGTTTATCGCGAATTAACTACTTACTAAGGCGAGTGTCTAAGAAGGAGCTAAGTCTGCTGTTAGATGATGTGCTTAAGCTGAGCTCTGGTGAAGAGGTTAAAGCGCTGGTGACTGAATATTGTCAGGAACGAGGCCTAATGGCGCTGCTTAACTAATTTGCTAGTCGCTAATTTGTAATAAGCCAATTAGCTGTTTTATAACGCTGTCGATTGCTTTAAGCTTTGGGCATTAACAGACAAAATTAAGGGTGTTGGCGTGGAAACTTGGCTGGTTGTCTTTAGCATATGTTTGGCGCTTGGTGCTGTTATCGGCTTTATGGCTGGGTTATTAGGCATTGGCGGTGGACTCATTGCGGTGCCAGCGCTATTACATATCTTGCCTAGTGTTGGTATTCCTGCTGAGCATCTGCCTCATGTTGCCATTGCAACATCACTGGCCGCGATTATTCTTACCTCTTTATCTTCTGCTCGGGCTCACCACAAACGCGACAACATCCCGTGGCAGCTTTTTAGATCCATGCTGCCGGGTTTTGTTCTGGGTGCTATCTGTTCTGGATTTATCTCTGAGTTGATTGAAGCCAGTTTTTTACAGCAGATTTTTGCTGTGTTTGTTATTTTAATGGCGATTCAAATGGCGTTTCCTTTCCGTCCAAGTGCTAATAACTCAATGCCTAGTAATATGAGCTTGTTTTTGGCTGCTGTTGTAATTGCTATCATTGCTGGCTTAATGGGGATTGGCGGAGGCGTATTACTTATACCGTTTCTTACTTGGTGTGGTTTACAGATGCGCTATGCGATTGGTTTCTCATCAGCAACAGGTTTGCTGATCGCGCTATTTGGTAGTATTGGTTATACACTAGCTGGTTGGAATGTTGCTAGCTTACCTGAAGGCACTGTCGGTTTTATTTATTTACCTGCATTGGTGGGGATTGCTACTACATCAATACTTATTGCGCCGTTAGGTGCCAAGGCCGCCACGAATTGGCCTACAGCTAAACTTAAAAAAATATTTGCAGTGTTCCTCGCTTTTGTTGGTTTAAAGCTGGTATTAACATAAGACTTTAACAACAATCGAGTGATTTTTTATCATCCTTAAACTGATATCGATATGGTTTAAGTTTTTATTTTTATAGGTAATAGTAATGAAACAGTATTTAGAACTTTGTCAAAGGATCATTGATGAAGGCACATGGGTTGAGAATAGTCGTACCGGTAAACGCTGCTTGACTGTGATTAATGCTGACTTGGTTTACCACGTAGATAAAAATGAGTTTCCACTGATCACGACCCGTAAAAGCTTTTGGAAAGCTGCGATTGCAGAGATGCTTGGCTATATCCGTGGTTACGATAACGCTGCCGACTTTCGTAAAATCGGTGCCAAGACATGGGATGCCAATGCAAACGACAACCAAGCTTGGCTTAATAACACGCATCGTAAGGGCGCTGATGATATGGGGCGGGTTTATGGTGTACAGGGGCGTGGTTGGAGCAAGCCTGACGGTGGTTCGGTTGACCAATTGCGTAAAATTGTCGATAACCTTTCTAAAGGGATTGATGATAGAGGAGAGATCCTAAGCTTTTATAATCCCGGTGAATTTCACATGGGGTGCCTAAGACCCTGTATGCACACTCATAATTTCTCATTACTGGGTGACACTCTACACCTGACTAGTTTTCAACGCTCTTGTGATGTGCCGCTAGGTCTTAACTTTAATCAGGTGCAAGTATTTGCCTTGTTGGCATTAATCGCCCAGATAACAGGTCACAAAGCGGGTACTGCGTATCATAAAATAGTTAATGCTCACATTTATGAAGACCAGTTAGAGCTGATGCAAAACGTGCAACTAAAACGTAACCCATTTCCATCGCCTCAATTATCTATTAACCCAGACATCAAGTCGTTAGAAGATCTAGAAACTTGGGTGACGATGGATGACTTTGAAGTGACAGGTTATGAGCATCATGAAGGGATCCGTTACCCGTTCTCAGTTTAAATAGTGCGATTAATGACTCGCTTTGGTCGAAATATTCGAGGCGAGTCTATTTTTAAAAATGCATAGTTAGTCACATATTACAGCTTGCTTTTGCAAGTAAGCAGTCAACTAGGTTGTTTTTTAGTTCAAAAAGATAGCTTCACCGCCAATGCTGCGCCATTTAGTTGCACTTGATTCTTTATGTTCGTTTTTGATTGATATTTAGTCATCTCAAGTCCATACTGAATACCTCGGATATTCCGATGTTTAACACTGAAGCAAACGATTATTCAGCTTGAGAGTAATCGGCTACACTCGTTACATTGAGATTTTATGGAGCGTAATATGGAACGGGCAATTAGGAACTTTCTAAGCCAAGAGTCAGCAGGCGGCATTCTTTTGATGATTGCTGTTGTGCTAGCAATGATTTTAGCAAACTCACCTTTATCAGGCATGTATCAAGGCTTTCTTGAGACTGAGATGCAGGTGCGTGTCGGTAGTTTAGATATTGATAAGACATTGATCCACTGGATCAATGATGGACTAATGGCGTTGTTCTTCATGCTTATTGGTCTAGAAGTTAAACGAGAGCTTTTAGAAGGTGCATTATCAAGTAGAGCACAAGCCTCTTTGCCTACCTTTGCTGCGATTGGCGGCATGTTGTTCCCGGCCGGAGTATATCTACTATTTAACTACTCAGATCCTATTACCCAAGTGGGCTGGGCAATTCCTGCTGCTACGGATATTGCATTTGCTTTAGGTATTATGGCATTACTGGGTAGCCGTGTGCCAGTTGCGCTAAAAGTCTTCTTACTTGCGTTAGCCATTATTGATGATTTGGGCGTCGTGGTGATTATCGCGCTATTTTATAGTACTGATTTATCGACGATTAGCTTGGTGGTTGCCGCTGCGGCTATTGTCGGTTTGATAGGGCTGAATCGAAAAGGTGTAACAGCGCTCGGCCCTTATGGAGTATTAGGTTTAATCTTGTGGATTGCCGTGCTTAAGTCTGGCGTGCATGCAACGTTAGCGGGTGTGATTATCGCTTTCTGTATACCGTTACGTGCTAAAGATGGTTCATCGCCTTCTGAGAGCTTAGAGCATAGCTTGCATCCTTGGAGCACATTTATCATCTTGCCTATTTTTGCGTTTGCAAACGCAGGTGTTGATTTAAGCGGCATGAGCTTAAGTTCATTGTTATCGCCAGTGCCGTTGGGCATTGCGTTAGGTCTTCTAGTCGGTAAGCCATTGGGTATTATGTTATTTAGCTTTGTCGCTGTGAAACTTAAACTTGCTGTATTGCCTGATGGTGTGGGTTGGAAGCAGATTATTCCAGTCTCTGTAATGTGTGGTATCGGTTTCACCATGTCGATGTTTATCTCTTCACTCGCATTTGTGGGAGAAGGGGCGATGTATGGTGACTATGCTCGACTAGGGATCTTGTTAGGCTCAATTGCATCAGCGGTGATTGGTTACTTCTGGTTGTCTAAAGTATTGCCTGAAAAAGGAGAGAAAGCATGAGGATTGCACTAATAGCGTTGGTACTGGGTTTAGGTTTTACTGCGACCGCTTCCGCTTCACAGATTGAAGCGTGTAACTTAGATATCAATGATGCACATTGTCAGAACTATCTAGAAGGTATTGTTGATGGCGCGCTTATGTATAAAGGTGCCGCGGTTGGCGAGCGTTTAGAGTCTAATGATTATGAGTCTCGAGCGTTGAAATATCGAGGTGGCAAACGCTTCCAAGAAGCTAATCGTACTTTTTGTCAAAACCGAATCCCCGACCGAGATGCGCTGGTATCTGGTTTAGCGGAGGCGTTTAAAGTAGGCAAAATCGAAACCACTGATGACCTTACTACCGCGATGTTCAGTCTAATGGATTGTCAGCGTCTGAAGTAACTCCTTAAGGGCTAGCACAGGTGCTAGCCCTTTTTATATCAACAACGGCATTTTAGATGGCAAATCTTAACTATAATCACCTCTACTATTTTTGGATGATCCAAAAGAAAGGCTCAGTGGCTAAAGCGGCTGAGGCGTTATGCTTAACACCGCAAACTGTAACCGGTCAGATTCGAGTGCTGGAAGGTAGCTTAAAAGGAAGTTTGTTCAAGCGTGTTGGTCGTTCTTTAGAGCCTACAGAGTTGGGAGAGTTAGTCTTTCGGTACGCAGATAAGATGTTTAGTCTTAGTTATGAAATGCTTGATCTGCTTAACTACCAAAAAGATGAAAATATTCTGTTTGAGGTTGGAATTGCAGCGGCACTGTCAAAGGCGCTCACTAGTAGAGTGTTATTGTCTGTAGTCCCGAGTGATGGTTCGATGCATTTGGCCTGTTATGAGGCAACTCATGAAAGCTTAATGGAACGACTTCGTGGGCATAAGTTAGATATGATCTTGTCTGACTGTGCTGGTGAAAGCCTCAAATATCCCGAGATCTTATCTAAACAATTGGGAGAGAGTGGTATTGCTTTTTTCTCAGCGGAAAGCTATTCAAAAGCATTTCCTGAATGTTTAGAGCAAGGCAAATTACTGATCCCAAGTAGAGGAACGTCATTAGGCCAACAGTTAGTGCGCTGGTTTGATGAGAAAAATCTTAATATCAGTATTCTTGGTGAGTTTGATGACGCAGCGATGATGAAGTCATTTGGTTTTTTTAAGCAGGGGATATTTGTAGCACCGTCTATTTATAAGCAAGATATCTTAGACCGTGGAATGATGTTGCTTGGGGAAACGACCGAGGTCAAAGAGGTTTATCATGTGATGTTTGCTGAACGCATGATCCAGCATCCTGCGGTAAAGCGCCTATTGAATACTGACTTTTCTGAACTCTTTGCCGGGAATGACGTAAAAGTTAAGCAGCTATAATCACATGTTTTGCTAGTAAAGCTCATTTGGGTATACACTAGCGCCACTGTAAAAAATTGGAGTAATAAACTTGTCGGAATCAATGCCAGAACCCATGAAAATCGCAAGAGTAAGATGGGCTTGTCGTCGAGGCATGTTAGAGCTTGATGTGTTGTTTCAGCCTTTTGTTGAAAAACATTATGAAGCGATGTCGAATACTGACAAAGCGGTTTTTGTTAAGCTGCTTGAATGTGAAGACCCTGAATTGTTTGCTTGGTTTATGGGACATGAAGTTTGTAAGAACCCTGAGTTTGCAGATATGATTGTCAGAGTTCGTGGACGCCCAGCAGCATAGCTTTAACCTTTATAGCTCTTTCGGTCAGCGCTTATCGTTGACCGTTATCGCTGCCATTTGCTTAACCTCCTTTTTAATCTGGCCCTATTCTGAGTCGCTTTTTATCCTTGTGAGTAAAATACTCACTTTTACCTTATGTTGTAGTTTTTTTGCATGGCAGTATTGGCGCTTAAGAAACTGGAATTGCCAGTTTATCTTATCGGCAGACGGGCATGGGCAGCTGAATCAACAACAAAGCTTTATCGTTAAAGGCAAACCTATAGTGACGCCCTTTGCTGTGATATTTAATGTTGATTGTGAGCAGGAGATAAAAAGGCTAGTTGTATGGCGAGATATGTTAGACGACACAAATTACCGTCATTTGTGTCGTCTATTACTGCTTGCTTACCGAAATCGATTAAAGTAAACCGATTACTTAGGTTGTAATATTGTCGGCTTAGGTGATGCTTCTTTCTCAGGATGATCAATGTTGTAATGCAGCCCGCGACTCTCTTTACGCTCCATGGCACAGCGAATAATGAGTTCGGCAACTTGTACAAGGTTACGTAGCTCTAGCAGATTATTACTGACTCTAAAGTTACTGTAATATTCTTGGATCTCTTGCTGCAACATCACGCAGCGTCTTAGCGCGCGCTCTAAACGTTTATCGGAACGAACAATACCCACATAATCCCACATAAATAGGCGTAATTCGTGCCAGTTATGGGCAATTACCACCTCTTCATCTGAGTTCGAAACTTGGCTTTCATCCCAAGCTGGCAATGTGCCTGGCATAGGGATTTTAGCGAGCTGGCTTTCAATATCTTCTGCAGCCGCTCTAGCAAATACTAAACACTCTAATAGCGAGTTACTGGCTAAACGGTTCGCTCCATGCAGACCTGTGTATGCGACTTCGCCAATAGCGTATAAGCCGTTGAGGTCGGTTTGTCCGTGTAAATCTGTCATCACACCGCCGCAGGTATAGTGGGCTGCAGGTACAACTGGTATCGGATCGGTGGTGATATCAATACCAAACTCTAAACAGCGTTTATGAATGGTAGGGAAATGCTTAATAATAAAATCTGCGGGTTTGTGAGTGATATCCAAATAGACACAATCAGAACCTAAACGTTTCATCTCATAATCGATTGCTCTAGCGACGATATCCCGCGGTGCCAGTTCTGCTCTGTCATCAAACTCTGGCATAAAGCGGCTGCCATCTGGGCGACGTAAATAGGCGCCTTCGCCCCTGAGTGCTTCGGTCAGCAAAAAGTTGCGTGCATCAGCATGATATAGGCAGGTTGGGTGGAATTGATTAAACTCCATATTGGCAACTCGGCAGCCTGAACGCCAAGCCATGGCGATACCATCGCCTGAAGCTACATCTGGATTAGATGTATATTGATAAACTTTTGAGCTACCACCTGTTGCTAATGCTACAAAGCGTGCTTTTACTGTTTCGACTTGCTCTAAATCTCGATTCCAGACATAGGCACCTTGTACACGGTTACCGGGCCTCTCTAGTTTACGAGTCGTAATCAAGTCGATGGCATTATAACGTTCGAGCACTTGGATATTTGGGTGGCGACTGGCTCGCTCTTGCAAGGTAACTTGTACTTCTTTACCTGTTGCATCGGCTGCATGCAGTATCCGACGATGACTATGACCACCTTCACGTGTTAAGTGATAAGGCGCGTTTTCTACGCTGCCATCAGCAGTTTCCTCTTTGTCGAAGGCGACGCCACAATCAATCAGCCATTGCATCGATGCGCGTGCATTTTCGGCTGTAAACTTGACTACTGGCTCGTCACAAAGCCCTGCTCCAGCGACTAATGTATCAGCGACATGAGACTCAATCGTGTCCTCTTCATCGAAAACGGAGGCTATACCACCCTGAGCGTAATAGGTTGAACCCTCGCTTAAAGGACCTTTGGAAAGTAAAATAACTTTTGATTTTTCAGCGAGATGCAGTGCAAGGGTTAGCCCCGCAGCACCACTACCAATAACCAAAATATCAGATTGGTGTTCAACTACTTGTTTCATCAGGTATCATAGAGTCATCTGGGAATTCGGACTATGTTAAACCAAGATGCCGTTTATGGATACTTATCAAGTTCGCATATTGCTTGTTGTATCTAATTAGCGTTAAGTATTTTTCAGTACTGTTTGTAAACACTGTAGCCCTTAAGCCAGCTTTTATTATCAAATATAACGTGATAAAACTGGGTGATTAACAGATTTTTGTGATGGCTAACTCAACAAGTAAAACATTCAGTGCAGATGGACAGCATTTTGGTGTGTTATATGGGTATGTTTTCAGGTAATCAACTTTTTAAGTTTGCTTCCCAAAAAAAGAAAATGACACATTTTCACATTTTTATAGAACTTTTTTGAAACTCGCTAGTCTACATAAGTGAATATGATTCGAGCGGCTGAGAAATCAGTATTAGATTTAGGAGTAGTCGGCTCGGATGAGTGGACAAATAAGTGATCAACAATTAGTTGAGCGCGTGCAGCGTGGTGATAAGAACGCTTTTAACCTTTTAGTACAAAAATATCAAAACAAGGTCGCGAATCTGATATCGCGTTATGTACGAAATCAGGCCGATGTTGCAGATGTGTCGCAAGAAGCTTTTATAAAAGCATATCGAGCGTTACCGAACTTTAGGGGCGAAAGTGCGTTTTACACATGGTTGTATCGCATTGCAGTTAATACTGCAAAGAATCATCTGGTCGCACAAGGGCGTAGAGCGCCCGCGAATGATGTCGATGCTGAAGAAGCTGAATACTATGATGGCAGCGATGCGTTAAAGGAGTTTGCATCTCCAGAGCGACTCGTTTTGTCAGATGAGATTCAAAAGGTCGTTTTCGACACTTTAGACACATTGCCAGAAGAATTGAAAATGGCAATCTCACTTAGAGAACTTGATGGTATGAGTTACGAAGAGATTGCTAATGTCATGGATTGCCCCGTTGGTACTGTAAGATCACGGATCTTCAGAGCACGTGAGGCGATTGATAAAAAGCTTAAGCCGTTGCTAGAACGCTAGCACCCTTGAAAAAAGATAGGTGAACAATGGATAAATTAGGTCAGGAATGGGTATCTGCTGCTGTCGATGGTGAACTCGACGAGCAAACGTTAGCTGAATTAGCAGCTGATGCAGATTCACATGAGCAGTGGCGTGATTATCATATGATTGGTGATGCGATGCGTGGCGAACTGCCACAAGCAGTATCGATTGATCTGAGTGCTAGTATCATGGCTGCGATTGATGAAGAGCCTGCTATTATTGCTCCTAAGCAAACTGCTGTTAAAGCGGCCACAAAGCCTACTTCAAGTAAAGTTGTGCCACTATTTAAGCAATTTGGGCAGTATGCTATTGCAGCGACCGTTGCTATGGTTGCAGTGGTTGGTGTGCAAAATTATAACCAAGAGACATTGCTAGATAACTCTCCTTTACCTGTTTTGAACACTAGACCTCTCATTGGTAGTGCATCACCGGTAAGCTTGCAGACTGGCACAGTACAGCAGAATCAAAGCTATACTAATGAACAAGTCGTTGATCAGCGTCGTCGTATTAACTCCTACATTCAAGATCATATGTTACAACAAAGATTGAATAATGGTGCGGTTATAGAGGACAATAGAGAGGTAGATACGATACCTGTCAATCAGTAACAAGGAGTTAGCTTGCGTCTAATCCTACTGGCTATTCTAGCCATGAGTTTTCCCGCGATGGCGCGGGAAGATATGCCCGCCAAAGCTTGGCTTGAAAATATGAGCCAAGCACTGCGCGAACAAGAATTCAAAATATCCCTAATACAAATTCAAGCCGATCATATTCGTCCTTTGGTTTATATTCATGGCAAAGTTCAAGATCAAGAGGTGGCATTTCTAGAACACCTAAATGGCCCGCCTAAGAATGCTGTTCGAGTTGGTAATACTGTTACTTTCATTGAGCATGACCAACCTGCTTATAGTGTTCACGCAAAACGTATTCAAGGAGTTATTCCTGCCGCTTTCGCTGATGATATCTCTAATCTAGAAGCTGGATACCAGTTTGTATTAGGTGGTAGAAGCAGAATTGCAGGACGACCAGGACAATTGGTACGCATCATACCTAACGATGATAATCGATATGGTTATCAAGTTTGGCTTGATATGGACACCTTCTTACCGCTGCGATTCGACATGATTAATAATGATAAGCAGCTGTTAGAGCAGCTTATGGTCGTCGAGCTATTAGTTTTAGAAGAGGTGCCATCTATACTTAAGGAGGCGCACAAGCAGGAGTGGCCGGCAGTAATGGCGCAATCTGAACGTGCAGCAGGTGAAGATTGGAAGTTTGGTTGGTTACCGAAAGGCTTTAAAGTGCTGGTAAAAGATCAGCATCGATTAATTGGTAGCAAAGAAGCTGTAGAGTACATTGCGATTAGTGATGGCCTTGCCAGCATCTCGGTTTATGTTGCTAAAGCAGGCGATGCGCCGCTTCCAGATGAATTGGTTACCCGTAACGGTTTATCGCTTGCTACTGAACGTGTTGGTAATGCAGAGGTTGTTGCTGTAGGTAAAGTGCCCGCCGAAACGTTAAGCCGCATTGCTCAAAGCATTATGTTGCAGTAAAAGGTTTATCACCATGATGGAAGAGGTTGCCAAAGTTGTCGCTAACAGTAACTCTGGCTGGGTCGTTGTAGAAGTTGAGATGAAGAGTGCTTGTAATCACTGCGACAGCAGTGATTCATGCGGTACCTCAGCCGTTGCTAAAGCCTTTTCACCAAAGGTTCAGCGTTTTTCTATTCAAACCGAACGTGCTTTTGCAACTGGAGAACGCTTAAAACTCGGTCTTCCGGAAAGCGTTATTCTAAAAGCCGCGATGTTGGTTTACATCCTGCCTCTAGTCGGTTTTTTCATCGGTGCTTATACTGGTAACTTATTGGCTACAGGCATAGAAGTGAGTCAAGACTTGTTGTCTATTGCTTTTGCATTAGTTGGTGGTGTCGCTTCTTGGGCCTTAGGAAAGAAATTTGCTAAGGCGTTAGAAGAAAAGGCGCAACCAATCATTATAAAATCACTTGGTAAGCCTATAGATATAGCGCAATAACCGCAGATACTTGGCTTCTGGCATAACTTTCCAATTCAAAAGCATGATAAAAATTGGTATTAAAGCCGCAATCGGGTACAATTCTGCACCTTAAAAATTCTTTTCAACTTCGAGTTAAGTCATCCCAGCATAATGAAGCATATTAGAAACTTTTCAATTATTGCCCATATTGACCACGGCAAATCAACACTCTCAGATCGCCTTATTCATGAATGCGGTGGCTTAACCGATCGCGAAATGGCCGCGCAGGTTCTTGACTCAATGGACATTGAGCGTGAGCGCGGTATTACGATTAAAGCGCAAAGTGTTACTTTGGACTACAAAGCTAATGATGGTGAGACTTACCAACTTAACTTTATTGATACGCCTGGTCACGTCGATTTTTCCTATGAAGTATCACGTTCTTTAGCGGCTTGTGAAGGCGCGCTATTGGTGGTTGACGCGGGCCAAGGTGTCGAAGCGCAAACTCTAGCGAACTGTTATACCGCGCTTGAAATGGATATGGACGTTGTTCCAGTTTTGAACAAAATCGATCTACCGCAGGCTGATCCTGATCGTGTTGCTGAAGAGATTGAAGATATTGTAGGCATTGAAGCGGCAGATGCTGTGCGTTGCTCGGCCAAAACAGGTGTCGGCATTAAAGATGTGCTGGAAGTGATTGTTGAGCAGATCCCGCCACCTGAAGGTAATGAAGAAGGGCCGCTACAAGCGCTAATTATTGACTCTTGGTTTGATAGTTACTTAGGCGTTGTATCTTTAGTACGTATTAAAAATGGCGTATTAAAGAAGGGCGACAAGTTTAAAGTTATGTCTACAGGTCAGACTCATACTGCTGACCGTGTGGGGATATTTACCCCGAAACAAACTGATACTCCAGAGTTGAAAACTGGCGAAGTGGGTTTTGTTATCGCGGGTATTAAAGAGATCCACGGCGCACCAGTAGGTGATACGCTGACTCATGCAAAGCATGGCGCACTTGAACCATTACCAGGTTTTAAGAAAGTTAAACCGCAGGTATACGCGGGTCTATTCCCTATTTCTACTGATGATTACGAAAGCTTCCGTGATGCGCTTAACAAGCTGAGCTTGAATGATGCTTCATTGTTTTTCGAGCCTGAAACATCATCGGCACTCGGTTTTGGTTTCCGTATTGGTTTCTTGGGTCTGCTCCACATGGAGATTATTCAAGAACGTCTAGAGCGTGAATATAACCTAGAGCTTATTACTACAGCACCTACGGTAGTGTATGAGATCGTCCAGACCAATGGCGAGACTATTTATGTCGATAACCCATCGGATCTACCTGCGATTAATAACATCGAAGAGATGCGTGAGCCAATTGTAGAGACTAATATTTTAGTACCTAAAGAGTATTTAGGTAACGTCATTACTCTGTGTGTTGAAAAACGTGGTGTACAAACTAACCTGGTTTATCACGGTAACCAAGTTGCACTCACTTACGAATTGCCAATGGCAGAAGTGGTGATGGACTTCTTTGATCGTCTAAAATCAACCAGTCGCGGTTATGCATCGCTTGAATATAACTTTGTCCGCTTTGAACCTGCAGACATGGTACGCCTTGATATTCTTATTAATGGTGACAGAGTTGATGCGTTGGCGATGATCATTCATAAAGGATTGATCCGTACTAAAGGTCTTGCTCTTGTGAATAAGATGAAAGAACTTATTCCACGTCAGATGTTTGATATTGCAGTTCAAGCAGCTGTCGGTAGCCAGATTATTGCTCGCTCATCAATTAAGGCGATGCGTAAAGACGTAACGGCTAAGTGTTACGGCGGTGACGTATCACGTAAGAAAAAGTTACTGCAGAAGCAAAAAGACGGTAAGAAACGCATGAAGCAAG
Organism: Shewanella sp. 10N.286.45.A1; assembly: GCF_041470405.1. Lineage (NCBI taxonomy): Bacteria > Pseudomonadati > Pseudomonadota > Gammaproteobacteria > Alteromonadales > Shewanellaceae > Shewanella > Shewanella sp. 10N.286.45.A1. The sequence goes on along the minus strand of NZ_JBFRMK010000118.1, from coordinate 4,571 downwards.
TGGGTAACGTAGAAGTTCCACAAGAAGCGTTTTTAGCAGTGTTGAAGCTTAACGATTAAGTTTATTCGTTAAGATTTGTTAATATATCGCTAGACTTTGCGCCGCAGTTTGCGGCGCTTTCATTACTGGCGTATAACCATAGGGACATCGACACGTTTGTCGTAACCTAATTATGTTTGGCAGGAGTTAATTAATAATGGCAGCCTATTTTTCGCTAATTTTAGTTTTGGTCACCTTAGGCAGTGGCCTTGTTTGGATGGCAGATGCGCTAGTATTCGCCCCAAAGCGCCGTGAGAAGTTGGCATTGGCTCAAGCTGCTGAAGCTGAGTTAAGTGAAGAGAATGCAGAAGTGATACTGCGAGAGTCGGCGTTTGTTGAAACTTCAAAGTCTATCTTTCCTGTTATCGCATTCGTGCTTATTTTACGCTCTTTTATTTATGAGCCTTTTCAGATCCCATCAGGCTCAATGATGCCGACATTACTCGTTGGTGACTTTATTCTGGTAGAAAAGTTTAGCTACGGGATTAAAGATCCTGTTTGGCGCACAACGTTAAAAGAAACCGGTAAGCCTGAGCGTGGTGATGTGGCTGTCTTTAAATACCCAGAAAACCCACAGATTGATTATATCAAGCGTATTGTAGGTTTGCCGGGCGACCGCATTGTTTACCGCAATAAACAGCTTTATATCCAAGCTGCTTGTGCTGAAGGACAGAGTCCTTGCCCAGAGCTAAAAGCGGTTGAAAGAGTGTCAGTAAACCGTGGCGAGTTTTCGCAAGACGGTACGCCATTGTTACGCTTTAAAGAGCAAATTGGTGATGTGACTCATGACATTTTAATCAACCCGTCACGACCAGATATGATCAACTACTATCACCGCCAGGAGAATGTACCGTTGACTGAGTTTATCGTGCCAGAAGGTCAATACTTTGCAATGGGTGATAACCGCGATAACAGTACCGATAGTCGCTTTTGGGGCTTTGTGCCTGAGCATAACCTCGTCGGTAAGGCTGTCGCAATTTGGATAAGCTTTGAGTTTGACAGAACACAGGCTGACTTTTTGCCAGCTTGGATCCCAACAGGGGTTCGTTTTAACCGTGTAGGCGGAATTGTGTAATATGGAACCGATTAAAAATATCCCTAGACTATGTCGTACCTTGGGTTACGAGTTTGCTGAGCAAGCATTGTTAGATCAGGCGCTAACACACAGAAGCGCCTCTAATAAACATAATGAGAGACTCGAGTTTTTGGGTGACTCAATCTTGTCTATTGTGATTTCCGACGCGCTATATCATCAGTTTCCTAAGGCGACGGAAGGTGACTTGAGCCGAATGCGTGCCACGTTAGTCTGTGGGAAAATGTTGGCTGAGATAGCCATAGAGTTCAAGCTAGGTGATTACCTAAAACTTGGTCCTGGTGAATTAAAAAGCGGTGGGTTTAGACGTGAGTCTATATTGGCCGATGCGGTAGAAGCCATCATTGGCGCTATCTACCTGGATTCAGATATTGAGAAATGCCGTAAATTGGTGCTCAACTGGTATGCATCGCGCTTGCAAGTAATAGAACCAATTAACCAGAAAGATCCAAAGACGTTACTTCAAGAACATTTGCAGAAGTTTAGAAAACCGCTGCCAATCTATAAAGTCGTCCATACTGAAGGTGATGCCCATGAGCAAACCTTCACCGTTGAATGTGTTGTAGAAGACTTGAGACAAGCCGTTGTCGGGGTTGCTAGTTCACGCAGAAAAGCAGAGCAAAGTGCAGCCGCTCAAGTGTTGGAGTTAATTAAGAAATGAGTAACGAAAAAGATTTACCCGAGAGCAATGAGCCGAGTCTAGACGACTTACTCGCACAGATGAATAACCCTTCATCTGCAGTAAAGTATGCGGTAACTTATTGCGGTATGGTGGCGATTGTTGGCCGACCAAACGTCGGTAAATCAACCTTGCTTAACAAATTGTTAGGCCAGAAAATCAGTATTACTTCTAAAAAGCCACAGACGACGCGTCATCGTATTATGGGTATTCATACTGACGGCCCACGTCAGGTGGTGTTTATTGATACGCCCGGTCTTCACATGGAAGAAAAACGTGCCATTAACCGGTTAATGAACCGTGCTGCTGCGAGCTCTTTGGCTGAAGTTAGCTTAGTGGTATTTGTCGTTGATGGTATGAATTGGACGCCAGATGATGAAATGGTTCTGCGTAAGCTACAGAGTCGTAATGATGGTCGTAAAACCGTTCTAGCTATCAACAAAGTCGATAATATCAAGGATAAGGAAGCACTATTCCCTTACCTTGAAGAGTTATCGAAGAAGTTTGAATTCGATGAGATCTTACCTATCTCTGCGACGCAAGGTACTAATGTGCAGCGGATTTTAGATATGTCTGTTGAGTCTGTGCCTGAGTCTCCACATTTCTTCCCTGAAGATTATGTCACTGACCGTTCACAGAAGTTTATGGCCTCTGAGATCGTTCGCGAAAAGTTAATGCGCTTTTTGGGCGATGAACTTCCATACGATTGTACTGTTGAAATTGAGCAGTTCAAGATGATGGAAAATGGCGTTTACCAGATCAATGCGTTAGTCCTCGTTGAGCGAGAAACACAGAAACGCATGGTTATTGGAAACAAGGGAGAGCGCATCAAAAAGATAAGCTCTGCTGCTCGCGTTGATATGGAAGTCTTGTTTGATAACAAAGTATTCTTAGAGATGTGGGTGAAGGTCAAGTCGGGTTGGGCTGATGATGAGCGTGCACTTCGAAGCTTAGGTTACGGCGAAGAGTAACAGTTACATCGCTGAATAATGCCTCTTTTTAGCAATAGAAAGGGGCATTTTTGTAAGCGGCTTAAGCTGCTGTATTGGCTATTTGAGCGGCATTGGTATTAGCACTCAATTGGATTTATGATGGTTACTGTTAGTTCTATCAATTTACTAAGCGGAATAAAATAATCATGGAGCGTGGCTACGTTCTTCATACTAGACCCTTTCGTGAATCGAGTGTGCTGGTCAACTTATTGGTTGATGGCAGAGGGCGCGTTGATGCTGTTGCTCGACTTGGCAGCAGTAAGAACTCTATTCGCAGCATCGTGCAGCCATTTCAACCGCTCATTTTTCAGTTGCAAGGTAAGTCAGATCTTAAAAACTTAAAGCAAGTTGAAGCTGCAAGCCCTGCTGTGCCGCTAACGGGTGATTGCCTGTACTCAGGCTTGTACCTTAACGAATTGCTTATTCGCTGCTTAACGGTGCAGCATAGCGCTGAAGAGCTGTTTTTTAACTATCACCAAACATTGATAGCTATGGCAAAGGCGTTTAATCAAAGTCAATTACGTTATTTTGAACTAGCGTTACTACAAGAGTTAGGTACCATGCCGTCGCTTGAGTATGATCCATCTGGTGCTGAGATGACGGCCAGTGGTTTTTATCGACTTGAACTTGAACATGGTTTTATGCCGGTGATAGCGACACAATATAATCAGCATAAATTCTTCACTGGCGAGATGCTATTTGCACTTAAACAACAGACGTTGTCGGCTGAGCACTTTGCCGAAGCTAAAAAGTTGATGCGACAATTGTTGGCACCAACATTGGGTGATAAGCCGCTGCACTCGCGTAGTTTGTTTATTAAGAAGAACGCCAGTTCTGCTAAAATGACGCCAAGAAGCTAACTCAGTTTCACTCAAATAATTCAACGGTATATAGCTGCTCACTCGCTGGCTATACGCTAAATCTCACAGTACAATAGCGGTTTTATAATATCGTTTAATCAAGGAACATATATGAGCCGGATCCTACTGGGCGTTAACATTGACCACATTGCGACTCTACGCCAAGCTCGCGGTACTAACTATCCCGATCCTGTTCATGCTGCCGCAGTCGCCGAACATGCTGGCGCTGAAGGCATTACTATTCATCTGCGTGAAGATCGTCGCCATATTATCGATAGAGACGTATATACCTTAGCGAAAACGCTTAAGACACGGATGAATTTTGAGATGGCTGTCACCGAAGAGATGCTTGATATTGCCTGCGAGATTAAGCCTGCTTATGTGTGTCTAGTGCCAGAGAAGCGAGAAGAGCTTACTACTGAAGGTGGTCTTGATGTTGCTGGTCAGCAAGATAAGATTGCAGCCGCTGTAACACGCTTAACCAACGAGGGTATTAAGGTCTCTTTGTTTATCGACGCTGATAAAACACAAATTGATGCTGCCGTAACCGTTGGAGCGCCAGTGATCGAGATCCATACTGGTTGCTATGCTGACGCCGAAACTGATGCTGAAGCTGCAGCTGAACTTAACCGTATTAGCACCATGGCGACATATGCTCATGGGAAAGGCCTCGTTGTGAATGCTGGCCACGGTCTGCATTACCATAACGTTAAGCCAATAGCTGCTATTCCTGAGTTATATGAGCTCAATATTGGTCACGCGATTATCGCCCGCGCCGCGATTGATGGTTTAGCGACTGCGGTACGTGATATGAAACAGTTGATGGTAGAAGGTCGCCGAGGCGAGTAAACCGTAGCTTGCGACTGTGATTTAAAAAGCCGAGCATGGCACTAATACCAATTGCATTA
>NZ_JBFRMK010000117.1:0-1347 GCF_041470405.1 Shewanella sp. 10N.286.45.A1 | reverse complement strand
TGGCTGGCTAGTAATAATCGCTTTGTACTGCCAATTATTACAGAGACTGGTGTTGGTAAGGCTCATTCATTTAGCTCGATTTCAGAACTGAAGCAGGCGACAAAATCAAGCCTAAAAGATTCATATATAAAAATGCTTGAATATAATCGATCTGTTGTTGAAAAAGCCAAAAATCAGAATGATGCGCTTGATGCGTTAAATGATATTCAGAGAGTTTTTTGGGAGATGGCTCAAGAAACTACACTAGCATTAAATCAGGGGGATATGGTCTGTGATTTTGATAATAATATGGGCTATGTTGAAAAGTTAAATCAGACTAAAGCGAAAGTACTTTGGACGGCATTGGTTGTAGGTGAGCCTAAAGGCTTTTGGTTTGGCTCAAGGGGATACCATACAATTGTTCGAAACTCCGTAGATCAGTTTGAATATAAAGCCCAGAAACAAAATAGATACGCCTGGAGTGATAAAAAGCAGATAGCTTCATGTACTTTTTAGATTAGCTAGTTAGAGTAAACAACAATCATAGTCATGTATAGGGATAAACACCCTTAAAAGTTACTCCCAGTATTGTTAAGAACAATGAAAAAGCGAATATGAAAATCGATATGTACAGCGTTATCATATTTGATAACAGTCAGAGAGTTTTTTCAACATGGTGACAGCCTAAATAAAGCCTATACATCAAAAGGTGAGTTGAAAGTAGATACCTCCTTTTCTCTAAAGCCGCCTAAAATTTCAAAAGATGGCGATTGCCCCCAAGTGAGGTCTCGATTGTTAGGTGGCGCTAAAATGGGAAATTGTGATTCATTTTTGTTTGGTGTACTAAACCTAACTTTATGCTCAGCTTGAAATGGGGTGCTAGCTCGTATTATCTCGCTTCTCCCCTGCTCTGCGGAGACAGTAACAGTTTCGGACTCCCTGAATATTACAGGTACATCAGGTATTTATTCAGCGATGCGATTTGCAAATCCTACAAGCTTTGGTGCTGCAAAAGTATATAACCAAGCCTCCTGATTGATAGCCTTGTTTACTCGTAATATCCTACCGAGTACTTGCCTAAAATAGAGTTCAGTTTTAACTCTGCTTAGGTGGCAACACACTTGCAAACGCGGGATGTCAGTACCTTCGCTTATCATACCAACACTGACAATCCAGTTCGTTGTACTGTTCCTAAACTCATTGATTTTAAGTGAAGGTAGATCTTCTTTATAGGTAACTACTTCGGCAGTTTGTTCATATTCATTTCTGAGCATATTCAGAATGTATGTGGCATGCTCGATTGATGATGCAACGGCAAGTCCAGCAGAATTAGGGTTATGTAGCCTAACGGAAATACATAGACAGCCA
>NZ_JBFRMK010000116.1:0-33915 GCF_041470405.1 Shewanella sp. 10N.286.45.A1 | reverse complement strand
TCTTTACCAATGCGCTTTGAATTGAAAAGGCTGAGGGACTCTGAACTGGCCAAATACTTAATGCAATTGGTATAAGTACAATTTATATTTGTGTAGGCCGTAATCTAGACAATAAAAAGCCAACCTCGCGGTTGGCTTAGATGAAACGCGTTTAAGCTTAGACGCGTTTCTTAAATTCGTTTGTGCGAGTATCGATTTCGATCATATCGCCAGTTTTAACGAAATCAGCAACACTTAATGTGCTTCCGCCAGCAATAGTAGCTGGTTTCATGACTTTACCTGACGTATCGCCACGTGCTGAAGGCTCAGTGTAAGTCACTTCGCGGGTAACGATAATCGGTAGCTCTACAGAAATCGCTTTCTCTTCGTAGAAAGTCACCTGGCAAACATCTTCCATACCATCAGTAATGTAGGCTGCAGCATCACCTAAGTTTTCAGCTTCAACATCATACTGATTGAATTCTTCATCCATAAATACGTACATAGGATCAGCAAAGTATGAATATGTACAATCAAGGCGATCTAGCACGATAACGTCTAGCTTATCTTCACCCTTGAATGATGTTTCAGTTGTAGAGTCAAGCAATACGTTCTTTAGCTTTAACTTTACCACTGCAGCGTTACGGCCTGAGCGACTTGTTTCAGTCTTTAGGACAACCCATGGGTTGCCATCTAACATGATCACGTTACCAGGACGGACTTCATGAGCAGTTTTCATTACACAATTTCCTATTTTAGGTTTTTTCTATTTCAACGCAGTATCTTAGCTATTTTTGACGAATTGAACTAGTCGAGAAGCAAGATCTGTATCATTTAATGTGTTAATTGGCCATTGTTTGGCGTTTTTAGTGAGTTCGGGCAGGGTACCAGTCAGACTTTTCCATGCTTTTTGCGTGTCTTGTGGATTACCCGTATTAAACGCGATATTCAAATTTTTATATATTTTGGAGGCATCTTCAGCCAAGTCACAGCAGTACAACTTGAGAAATGCATCTAATTTAACCAGATGATAATCATCCTCTTGAGGGTAGATATGCCAAATAAAAGGTTTTGCCGCCCATTGGGCTCGTAGAAAGGAGTCTTCACCACGTACAATATTAAAATCACAGCTCCATAACAGCTCATCAAAGCCTTGTTGATCTGTCATCGGCAAAATATGCAAGGTTAGCTGACCATGTTTTATCTGTTGCCCAGGTTTAAGATCAGTAATAGAGCAGGGCAATAAGGAGTGTAAACAATTTAGACTACGCCCTTTAGGTATGAGTGCGTGAACGGGCTTTTTACTTTGCTTCCATAGATTGCATAACGCTGGTAATGCCGGAGTTTCATAGCTAAAAACACTGACGACGGTATCACTACTCGTAATACCTATAAGGCCGAGTTTATCAAACAGTTGCTGACGACAATCTGGATTGCTTTGCCAGCGTGCTCGTTTAGTTAGGGTGTCTTTTTCACAAATTAGACCGCCAGTCTTTGCGGTAAATCCTGGGAAATAAAAGTTCTTATTCAAACCATTAGCTTGCATAGAGGGCAGACCGTGACATCCCTCTACCCACGTTTCCGCACTAAGGTATTCAAGGTTTAACCAAGCAGGCGCTTTAGTGTTGCTAAGTTTATTTTTATACGCTTGGTGCTGGTTATACATGATTTGCACAACGTGTTCAGGTAAGTCACAGGCAAATGCTTCAATGACGACATCTGGGCAGTTAAAGCAAACAGGTAATGGGTCACTCCAAAGGTTTATTTTTACACCATGCAGTATTTGGCTGGTAAGCTTTGGGTCAAGACAAGGCAGTATATGGGAGAAACTCTTTAAATCATCGACCCATAAAGTGACGTTTATCTGGTATTCATTGGTAAGTTGCTTAGCCAGACGCCAGGTGACACCAATATCGCCATAGTTATCGACAACAGCACAAAAGATATCCCATTTTACCAAAGGCTTTTCGACTTCCACCATACTTGTCATTCTTACTTGCTACCTAAAAATCTTTTATGACCACTACAAACACAAAAAACGGCATAAATGCCGTTTTTGTTTTAAAGCTTAGTAATCCTAATGGACTATTAATCTTCTAATTCTGCTAAGCACATCTCTTCGTAGATCTGCTTGACCCAAGCATCAACACGCTCTTCAGTTAGTTCTGGTTGACGGTCTTCGTCAATGCCTAGTCCGACAAAATGTTTGTCATCAACTAAACCTTTAGACGCTTCAAAATCATAGCCTTCTGTTGGCCAGTGACCGATAACGATACCGCCGCGACCTTCAACAATCTCATTAACCATGCCCATCGCATCGAGAAAGTATTCAGCGTAGTCTTCTTGATCACCACAACCGAAAATAGCAACAAGCTTATCTTCAAAGTTGACTTGCTCAAGTTCTGGGAAAAAATCATCCCAATCACACTGTGCTTCACCGTAATACCATGTTGGGATCCCGAAAAGAAGCAGATCATAATCTGCTATCTGTTCTTTGGTACTTTTGGCGATATCTTTCACCTCAACCATTTTTTTACCCAGTTTTTTCTGGATCATTTTGGCGACGGCTTCGGTGTTGCCTGTGTCAGACCCGAAAAAAAGACCTACTGTAGCCATTGTTGTTCCTTTAATATCTAGTTCGCTTTAAGGTATTTATGCTGCAGAAGCATTTAATCGCTTACAAGCTTCTGCAGTATTGATTCTATTAACTGACTGCGGCTGATGTTACTGGCCATTGCCTGTTCATTCAAGGCGTCATACAAATCTTGTGACACCTTTAACTCTATTCGCTTTAATCCGTTCGCTCTGTCGCGCTGGATCTGATTTCTTTTATTAATTTTTAGTTGCTGGTCCCGCGGCAGTGGGTTGCTGCGAGGACGACCACGTCGTTTTTCTGTTGCGAACAGATCAATGGTGGTTCTATCTGATGTTTCTTTTGCCATTGAGTTCGTATTTAACTGATGCCTGAGCCTTCCCAAGTCATCTGTATAATCCCTTTTGCTATAAACCCGGCACAGCCGAGAAATAAAACTAACCAAACAATGTATTGACCAAATTTAGGGACTTTACCCTGCTTTAGTACATCGTGTATGGCCATACCGATAAAAAAGAAAATGGCTGCAAAAAACAGGTTTAAGCCTAAAGCTTCAATCTGTTCCATATATTGCATTAACATCTACCATTCCTTCTGGCCAAAAAAAGTGGCGCGAATATACCACATAAGTTTTAAAGCGGCTAGACGATTTACACCTTAATCGCGCAATTCTAAGCTCATTAATCGGTAATAAATTCTTTAACTATACGGTTAAAAATGCTGGCTTTTTGAGCATGTAGCCAGTGACCCGCACCCTCAATAGTTTTCGCTTTAACTGTTGGGAATTGTTCAATTATAGCGCTTCGGTGTGCCGACGTAACATAGTCTGAGTCGGCGCCTCGTATAAATAGGCAAGCACCTTGGTATGGTGTTGTGAATGTCGGCCAACTAATTATGTCGTTATAGCTGTGTTTTAAGCCTTGTACATTCATCTTCCATTTAAAGCCTTCATCACTACGTGCAAGTGATTTTAGTAAAAACTGCGCTGTACCTTCGTCGATGTCGTGCTCAAGCATATGTTGCAATGCATCGCGTCGATCTTTTATTTGACTTAGCGGCATGCTTTCAAGTGCTGCAAAGACCTTATCGTGACGGCTGTTATAAGTAACAGGGGCAATATCTGCTACCACCAGTTTACTAACCTGCTCTGGGTAAGACAGGGCCGTCGCCATCGCAATTTTTCCACCCATAGAGTGGCCGATCAAAATCGCATTGCTAATATTGAGGTTTTCAATGAGCTGCTTGATATCTTCAGCTAGCGATAGATAAGTCATAGAGGTGACCCGTTTGCTATTGCCATGGTTGGCGACATCTACTCTGACGACGGTAAAGCTGTCTTCTAAACTTTTACCAAGTGCTTTAAGATTATCAAGATCACCAAATAGTCCGTGGATTAGAATCACAACCGGTCCATTGCCATTGGTCGTATAGTGCATTTTATGTCTACCTCTAAGAACAATTAAGGCAGATTGTGCCTGTATCAATAAAATAATCCAAGTCAGGTCACTAAATTGTCATCTCTTTGGTGCATTATTAGCCGCTTAATAGGGTTAACCGTCACTCTTTCTTATGCGGATCGCAGTTTTCAATTATTGGTGCTTTATCAAGGCTCTAAACCTCGTTACACTGAGGGGATAATTCGGGGCTGTAATATAGTCATTAATAACACCGGAACCAGTTTTCTACGTAAGGAAGATAAACGTTATGAAATATATCGAGGTTGATGAAGAGCTTTACCGTCACATTGCCAGCAAGACTGAACATATTGGCGAGAGTGCTTCTGATATTTTACGTCGAATACTAGGACTGCGGGTTGATTCAATTGCACAGATGGAGCCTGAAACCATTAGCCATCCAAGCTTGGAAGTCAATAAGGATGTGGTTGAAGCAGCGGTAGAACCTAAAGTCGTGCAAGAAAACCCAACATCAGACTTCATTGAGCTTATAGACGCAAATTTGCTTGCAGCTCAAAAGGGAGCCGTGGGACGTTTTCTATTTATACTCGACACGGTTTACCAGTCGTCTAATAGTCAATTTCAGCAAGTATTGCAGATCCAAGGACGTGACCGCTTGTATTTTGCCACCTCAAAGGATGCATTACTAAAGGCTAGTAAGTCGGCTAATCCAAAAGAGATTGGCAACAGTGGATTTTGGGTGACGACCAATAATAACACGGCTAAAAAGCGTACTATTTTGTCGGAGGTATTAACCCAATTTGGGACCGATGAAGAGCAAGTTGCAGCTATTACCAGTAAAATTTAATATCAAAATATAACAGTAACTAAAGGAGCTAGTTTTTGGCTATACATGAAAGAGCAGGGCGGATTGCTGAGCAAAAGGATTTGGTCAACACTTCGAAATTAGTAAGTCTATATTATCGATTATGCCCAAATGTAGCAGAGGTTACTGAGCAAGTGACCTTTGGCACTTCTGGTCATCGTGGTAGTGCGATTAAACGCAGTTTTAATGAAGCACACCTGCTCGCAATCGCACAAGCTGTTGCAGATTATCGCCTTCAAGCAGGCATTAGCGGCAAATTGATCTTAGGTATCGATACCCACGCTTTATCTCAGCCAGCAGCAATATCGGTTATTGAAGTATTAGTCGCAAATGAGGTAACCGTCGCAGTACATGAGAATGATGGCTTTACCCCAACGCCCGTAGTTTCACATGCCATCGTTTGCGCAAATAAAAATAGAGAACGCGATTTAGTCGATGGACTGATTGTGACTCCGTCGCATAACCCACCTCAAGATGGCGGTATTAAGTATAATCCTCCCCATGGTGGACCAGCCGAAGGTGATATCACTCAATGGATCCAACATCGAGCCAACGAATACTTAGCGAATGGTTTAGTCGGCGTTAAACGCTGCGATTATACCCAAGCGCTGCAGTCTGAATTTGTTAACCAAGAAGATTTTATTACGCCTTATGTAGATGATTTGGCGAACGTTATAAACTTGTCAGCTATTGCTGATGCTAAGCTACGTCTAGGCGTCGATCCGCTAGGTGGTTCAGGTATTCACTATTGGCAACCTATCGCTGAGCAATATGGCTTAGATATATCAATTGTTAATAACAACATTGACCCAAGCTTCAGTTTTATGCCGTTAGACAAAGATGGCAAAATTCGCATGGATTGTTCATCGCCTTACGCTATGGCGGGTCTGCTTGCCCATAAAGATAATTACGATCTTTGCTTTGGCAATGATCCTGATTATGATCGTCATGGAATAGTGTGCCCAGGTACAGGTTTAATGAACCCTAACCACTTTCTTGCCGTTGCCATCGACTACTTGGTAACACATAGATCTGATTGGACCGACAACATGCTAATAGGTAAAACATTAGTGTCGAGTGCCATGATTGATAAGGTCTGTGACATGCACGGCAAGCGTATGTCAGAAGTCCCGGTCGGCTTCAAATGGTTCGTGGACGGTCTCGCCAACAGTACTTTTGCTTTTGGCGGGGAAGAGAGTGCTGGAGCAGCTTTCTTAAGGCTTGATGGTAGCACTTGGTGTACCGATAAAGATGGCTTTATTCTGTGCTTATTAGCAGCGGAAATACTCGCTGTTACCGGTAAAACACCACAGCAACGTTACCTTGAACTTGAAGCTGAATTTGGTAAAAGTTATTACCAGAGGATTGATAGCCCGATTAGTTTAGAGAACAAGGCTAAATTTAGTCAGATCACTGTTGAGTCTATATCAGCGACAACTCTCGCTGGCGACGTTATTAGCCAACGACTCACCCATGCGCCAGGCAACAACGCAGCAATTGGTGGTATAAAAGTTTCAACCGAGAATGGTTGGTTTGCAGCTCGCCCGTCAGGGACCGAAGCGCTATTTAAACTTTATGGTGAGAGCTTTGTGAGTGAACAACATCTACAGCTTTTGTTAGCAGAAGCGCAGCAGATAGTTGAACAAGCTCTAGCGGGTTAGTATCAGATTTATTAATAATAAAGGCGCCGAATGGCGCCTTTATTTTGTGGCTTTTTTATTGAAAAATTTAAGAGTTAAACGTCAAAAATGGAGAGTGATCTCTACCCAGTTTAGAAACTAATATGACAACTGGGTAAGTTATTCTTAGCTAAATAATCTTGATGATAAGCTTCTGCTTCATGGAACTGCTCGATAGGAACAATTTCAGTCACTATCGGCTTATTGCCCCACTTTTTACTGTCTATAACTGCTTGTTTAGCAAGCTGCGCTTGTTTTTGTTGTAATGCGTCGTGAAAAAACACACTACTTCGATATTGATCGCCGACATCTTCACCCTGCTGGTTTAGCGTTGTCGGATTATGGTTTTTCCAAAAGATCTCAAGCAGGGCATTGAAAGAAACCTTGTTTGGATCGTATTCAACTTGTACTACTTCAGCGTGACCGGTAATTCCCGCCTTTACATCAGCATAAGATGAATACTGATCGTTTCCACCCATATAGCCACAGACACAGTTAGCCACGCCGTCTACTTGCTTAAAAAAATATTCAACACCCCAAAAACAACCTGCACCGAATGTAGCTAAAGCCATGTCGACTCCTAAAAATAATGTTAGCCGTTTGGATGGCTAGATGTCTTTATTGTGTTTTAAGTTTAGTTGCAATGCAAGTACAAATTAATCTAGCTGATTACTTGTTGAACTAAGACGGTAAATTCGTTGGCTTCTATAAGTTGATTTCGTGCTAATATCCAGTGCATTAGCGCCGAAGTAGCTTGGTTTAAATGGATAATCATTCTTACCACCTGCGCACTGACAAGTATAAATAAGGAGAGATTTGTGTTTCATGAATTGAAGCAGTCTAAGGATTTTCTCGCACTAACATTGGCTCACCCTCAATATCTCTCAGAGAGCTTTGAATTTGACTTGGGTGAGCATACGCATGTTGAAGTGTGGGATACCGGCGTTATTGTGTTTGAGCCAAAGCAAACAAAACATAGCAAAGATATCGTGTTGTCTTGTGCGGTACACGGTAATGAGACTGCGCCAATTGAATTATGTAACGCTTTAACCACTCAAATTTTATCTGAAGAGTTAAAACTTGCACAGCGGGTAATGTTTCTCATTGGCAATCCTGCTGCTATCCACAACGGTACCCGCTTTATTGACGAGAACTTAAACCGTTTGTTTAATGGTGCCCATTCACGTGATGAAGGTTTGTGTAATCCAGAGCGCGTTCGAGCTCATAAGTTAGAACAATATGTCGATAGGTTTTACGCTTCACAATCTGGTGAAAGACATCGTATACACTATGATCTACATACAGCTATACGCGGTTCAAAGCATGAAAAGTTCGCTATCTATCCTTATCGACCTGGCCGAAAGTACAGTAGAGAGCAGATAATGTTCCTTGAATCTTGTGGCGTAAATACCATTTTATTTCATCATGAACCAACAACAACCTTCAGTTACTTCTCATCTGAGAATTATCGAGCTGATGCTTTCACCATCGAGTTAGGCAAAGTATTCCCGATGGGCCAAAACGATATGACACGTTTTATCGCCATGAAAGAGATGCTGACCTTGTTGATGACAGGTAAAGACCTACAATTGCCTGAGTTTGACCTTAAACGATTAAATCTCTATCAAGTCTGCCGTTCTGTGAACAAACATTTCGACGATTTTGAATTTAACTTTACTAATGATGTCGAAAACTTTACCGCATTTCCTAAAGGTTATACGTTAGCGAAAGAGGGCGGTAAGGCGGTTAAGATTGAGCATGAGTTTGAGTCTATTGTATTCCCTAATGCCAAAGTGCCTGTGGGCCAACGTACGGTACTGATGTTAAAGACTGCAGACGACAGTAATTTAGACTAAATTCAAACTGAATAACTGTGCATGTAAACCAATATATACATGCAAGGAAGCGCTTAGTTGTCTTTTGAGTGATGGGAAGTATTGAGAGTTAGTTTACGTTAACGTAATGTTCTTCCCGCGTATTAGAATAGATAGATGTTTCTTTTTGACATTTGGAAGCATCATAAATAACAAGAGCACATTATGAGCAACGCAACAACAAATGCTGAGACTGTCCATCGTGTAAGTTTTTTAGATAAAAATGCTATCGCGATCCCCATCCTTAAAGTATTACAAGCAGATGGTACAGCCTATGAGGGCGCAGTATTGCCCGTCATAGATGAAGATTTAGCGAATAAGATCCACGATACTTGCGTATTTACGCGGGTTATTGACGAGCGTATGTTGGGTGCGCAGCGTCAAGGTCGAATTAGCTTTTATATGACATGTACTGGTGAAGAAGCCTCTATTATAGGCAGCACCGCTGCGCTTGATGACGGTGATGTTATTTTAGCCCAGTACCGTGAACATGCAGCGCTACGCTACCGTGGGTTCACAACTGAACAGTTTATGAACCAAATGTTCAGCAATGAAAAAGATTTGGGTAAAGGTCGCCAAATGCCGATCCATTACGGCAGCGAAGCTCTTAACTATCAGACCATCTCTTCACCGCTAGCGACACAGATCCCTCAGGCAACAGGCGTTGCTTACAGTTTGAAAATGCAAAAAAAGCGTAATATCGCTATTTGTTACTTTGGTGAAGGTGCAGCTTCTGAGGGTGACTTTCATGCGGGTCTTAATATGGCCGCAGTACTTAACTCGCCAGTAATCTTTTTCTGCCGTAACAATGGTTATGCTATTTCGACACCTACAGAAGAGCAGTTTTCAGGTAATGGTATAGCGAGTCGTGGTCCTGGTTACGGCATGCACACTATTCGGGTAGATGGCAACGATATGCTCGCAGTGTTAGCGGCGACGCAACAAGCGAGGGCTTACGCGTTAGATAACAATGCACCAGTACTCATTGAAGCGATGACTTATCGTTTAGGCGCACATTCTTCATCAGATGACCCTTCGGGCTATCGCTCAAAAGACGAAGAAGCAAAGTGGCAGCAGCATGATCCTGTGAAACGCTTCAAGTTATGGATGATCAACAAAGGTTGGTTAAACGAGAAGCAAGATGCCGATCTATATGTCAAATACCGTGAAGAGGTGTTGGCGGAACTTAAAGTTGCTGAAAAGGTGCCGTTACCGCACTTAGATGAACTGATTCAAGATGTGTATGACAAGCCAACACCAATCCTAGAGAAACAGTTAGCTGATCTTAAGTCACACATTAAAAAGTATCCAGAAGCCTATCCAAAAAGCGCAGGGAGAATCTAAGCTGTGGCAGAGATGAATATGTTGCAAGCCATTAACGAAGCCCTGAGCTCGGAAATGGAAGCTGATAAAAAAATGATGGTATTTGGTGAAGACGTTGGTCATTTTGGCGGTGTTTTCAGAGCGACTTCTGGCTTGCAAGAAAAGTTTGGCCGTGACCGTTGCTTTAATACCCCTCTAACTGAACAAGGTATTGCTGGTTTTGCTAATGGCCTAGCATCCAATGGCATGACCGCTGTTGCCGAAATTCAATTTGCAGATTATATCTTTCCGGCGATCGATCAGATAGTCAACGAAAGCGCTAAATTTCGTTACCGTAGTGGTAATGAGTTTGACGTTGGTGGATTAACCTTCCGAACTCCTTATGGTGGCGGTATTGCAGGTGGTCACTATCATTCGCAATCGCCTGAAGCCTATTTTACCCAGACGCCTGGGCTTAAAGTGGTTATTCCTCGTAACCCTGAGCAAGCAAAAGGGTTATTGATTGCCTCAATACGCGATAAAAATCCGGTTATATTCTTCGAACCAAAGCGACTTTACCGTGCGTCGGTAGGGGAAGTTCGTGACGGTGATTTTGAGATCGAACTTGGTAAAGCTGAAGTGGTCCGCCAGGGTACTGATATCACTCTACTAGGCTGGGGCGCACAGATGGAAATTCTTGAAAACGCCGCAGATATGGCAGCAAAAAAGGGCATTTCATGTGAAGTGATCGATCTGCGCACCTTGTCACCGTGGGATGTTGATACAGTAGCGGCATCAGTTAAAAAGACAGGTCGATTACTCATTAACCATGAAGCTCCGTTAACTGGCGGTTTCGCTGGCGAAATAGCGGCTACGATTCAAGAAGAGTGTTTCTTATACCTTGAATCACCTATTGCACGTGTTTGTGGTTTGGATACTCCCTATCCGTTAATCCATGAAAAAGAATATATGCCAGATGCTTTGAAAACATTTGAAGCGATTAAAGCATCGGTTAAATTTTAGGAGCTCGCCATGATTAAAGAATTTATTCTGCCTGATATCGGTGAAGGCGTTGTTGAATGCGAACTCGTTGAATGGTTAGTGCAAGAGGGTGATGTTGTTACTGAAGATCAGCCAATAGCTGACGTAATGACAGATAAAGCGCTGGTACAAATTCCAGCACCTTACGCCGGAACCATTGCAAAACTGCATTACGCTAAAGGTGAAATTGCTATAGTGCACCAACCTTTGTACTCGGTTGATGTTGGTGGTTCAGCACCACTTGTTGTTGAAGAGGTGAGTGAGCAGCCTCAAGAGACTGAATCTGTTTCTGTCGCTTCTACTAGTGTGACTATCGAAGAGTTTCTATTACCAGACATTGGTGAGGGGATTGTTGAGTGTGAACTGGTTGAATGGTTAGTTAGCGAAGGCGACACTGTGGTCGAGGATCAGCCGATTGCTGATGTTATGACTGATAAAGCACTGGTTCAAATTCCAGCAATTAAAAACGGTAAAATCGCCAAACTGCATTACCGTAAAGGCCAGTTAGCTAAAGTGCATGCACCGTTGTTTGCGATTGAAGTTGAATCTCACACCACTACTACTGCACCAGCAGAGAATACAACAACTGCTGAATTGAAAAACACACCTGTTAGTCAGAATGTTGAGCCTGTTGGACAAGGTAAAGCACTTGCAAGTCCAGCAGTGCGTCGTTTAGCGCGCACTCTCGATATCGATATCGCTTCGGTTAAAGGTACTGGTAAGAATGGTCGTGTATTTAAAGAAGATATAGAACGTCATCAGTCGCCTGTTGCTGTACCAAGCCAACAAGAGCAAGGCGTTTCGTCGACGGCAATCGAAAAGCCTAAAGCTGTTACTGCTGATCGAGTAGAACCAATTAAAGGTGTACGTGCTGTAATGGCAAGAATGATGACAGAATCAGTGTCTACCATTCCACATTTCACCTATTGTGAAGAGTTTGACCTAACAGAATTGGTTGCGCTGCGCGAAAGCATGAAGAAGAAGTATTCAACTGATGAGTTAAAGCTCACTATGATGCCATTCTTTATGAAATCAATGTCACTGGCACTGACTCAATTCCCTGATATGAATAGCCAAGTTAATGCTGACTGTAGTGAACAGACATTCCTAAGTAGTCATAACATAGGCATGGCAGTTGACTCTAAAGTGGGATTATTAGTACCGAATGTAAAAGACGTACAAGATAAAACTATTCTAGAGATCGCTGCAGATATTACCCGTTTAACCACAGCAGCTCGAAGCGGACGTGTGTCGCCTAGTGATCTTAAAGGTGGCAGTATTTCAATTTCAAATATTGGCGCTTTAGGCGGTACGGTAGCAACACCTATCATCAATAAACCTGAAGTAGCAATTGTTGCGCTTGGAAAGTTGCAGGTATTGCCAAGATTTAATGCTGCTGGCGAAGTTGAAGCGCGTAAGATCATGCAAGTGAGTTGGTCGGGCGATCACAGAGTGATAGATGGCGGCACGATTGCACGTTTCTGTAATTTATGGAAACTATACCTAGAGCAACCTCAAGAGATGCTGTTAGCAATGCAATAATTTTTATATTGAGTGTTGAATGTGAAAAAGGTGCTGACTAAAGCACCTTTTTTGTATTTGGTTATTGGCAATACCAAATCCCATTCAGTATAAAAATTTACTCCTTTAGCGAGAGCTTTGAAGTTTTGAAATAAATGAATGATTGGACTAATAGAATAAGGATTAAGAGTTTTAAATTTGTGAACTATTCCGTATAATTCCGCTAATCTGTTATTGCCTTTGGTTGTTGTATGAGCGCGTTCGTCCCAAATATTGAATCTATTGACTACCCATTCCCGCCTAAACCTATGCCTTTATCTGATATAGAAAAGGAACAATCAAAAGCGCGTATAAAGCAGCTGCTTAAAGAGCGAAACGCGGTACTGGTCGCTCACTACTATACGGACCCTGAAATTCAAGCGCTTGCCGAAGAAACTGGCGGTTGTGTATCAGACTCATTAGAGATGGCTCGTTTTGGGCGAGATCACCCTGCCAAAACACTTATCGTCGCTGGCGTTAAATTTATGGGTGAAACTTCAAAAATATTAAGCCCTGAAAAAACAGTCTTAATGCCAACACTTGATGCTACCTGTTCGTTAGATATCGGTTGCCCAATCGAAACCTTCAGCGAGTTTTGTGATGCACACCCAGATCATACTGTTGTGGTTTATGCCAATACATCTGCTGCAGTTAAAGCACGTGCTGATTGGGTGGTAACATCTAGTATTGCGCTAGAGATTGTTGAACATCTTGATAGTGAAGATAAAAAGATAATCTGGGGGCCAGACCGCCATCTAGGCAGTTATATCGCCAAAGAAACTGGCGCTGACATGTTGATGTGGCAGGGCGAGTGTATTGTACATGACGAGTTCAAAGCTAAAGCATTAACTGAACTGAAAAAACAACACCCAACAGCAGCGATATTAGTTCATCCAGAATCTCCAGCGAGTGTGGTTGAGTTAGCCGATGCCGTCGGTTCTACCAGTCAATTGATTAAAGCTGCTCAGACAATGGACAATGATAAGTTTATCGTCGCAACTGACAGAGGCATTTTCTATAAAATGCAACAAGCTGCACCTAATAAGCAGCTTATTGAAGCACCAACTGGTGGCAATGGTGCAACGTGTAAGAGCTGTGCACATTGTCCTTGGATGGCGATGAACGGTTTAAAAGCGATAGAAAGTTCGTTAGAGGTTGGCGCACAACAACAGCATGAGATATTTGTTGATGAAGAACTGCGGCTTGATGCGTTAAAACCTTTAGATCGAATGTTAAATTTCGCAAAAGAACTAAATATGAAGGTCAAAGGCAACGCTTAACAATTGTTAAGATATGTCACAGTAAGTTTATTTTTTGATCTGGATCACTTCAGCTTGATTGGTGATTAAAAAGCCTGCAATAGCAGGCTTTTTTTATGTAAATATTTTCAAACGGCTGTTTACCTTAAGCTTGTTTAGTTTATCCTAGCGACTAATTTGATTTTACAACTTAAAGGCATTCGAATGAGATGGAACTGGCTCGGCAACCTTTCGTTAAAATATAAATTTTTCATCGTTATCGCTCCCTCTTTATTTGCATCAATTGTCTTTGGTGGGCTTTATGCCTATGAACAATACAAATTAACCAAGCAGTTAGACCAAGTATTAGTGCTAAGCGAACTTGCAGTCGCTAATAGTAGTTTGGTGCATGAACTGCAAAAAGAACGAGGCATGAGTGCCGGCTTTATAGGCTCTAACGGTAAAGCTTTTAGTGCAGCGTTACCTGCCCAGCAACAAGATACTGATGAACTTCTTGGTATTTTTACGTTATTTCTAGCAAGTAACACATTGCCTGATGAGTTTACCGCTGAGATCCGTAAGACTAAAGCTCTGATAGGCCAAATCCCTGATATAAGAAGACAAGTACAAGCCCTGTCTATCAGTGTTGCGGATGAAGTCGCTTTCTATACTGAATTAAACAAAGAGTTATTAAGTATTGTCGACCTTACAGCTAAACAAGGAGCCAATCAGCAGATAGCAATTAAGGCTGCAGCATTCTCAGCTTACTTGCAGATGAAGGAGCGCGCAGGTATTGAAAGAGCGGTACTTAGTTCAACCTTTGGTAACGATGCTTTTAAAGTTGGTGCTTATCGACGCTTTGTCACCTTGGTGTCGGAGCAAGAAGCTTATCAAGAACGTTTTCTAGCGTTAACAGAGCCACAAAACTATTCTGACTACCATCAGCAACTAAACAATCAAGCATTCAAAGAGGTTGCAGACTATAGAGCGATTGCTTTTGCTCAGGACCCGCAACAGTTAAAGCAACAGCAACCAGAAAGATGGTTTCAGACATCTACAAAGCGAATAGAACTGTTAAGCCAGTTTGAACAGGGTTTATCTAATCAATTAATGGCAGTTACTAAGGCCAGACTCAACGTTGCAACTAAGCACCTTTATATAACGCTAACGGTATTACTCTTAGTTGCAAGTTTGGTTATTTTTGTTTCGATGTCAGTGATGCGTTTTATTCATCAGAGTGTGGCAAATGTTCAACGCAGTATGACTTTAGCGAGAGAAAATTTCGATTTAAGTGTCAGAATTGTGCAGCATAGCGATGATGAGTTTGGGGTATTAGCGAAAGCATTCAACGGAATGATGATCGACTTCGAAAAAGTGATTGCACACGTTAAAAATAATTCAAACGTATTATTTCAGGCGATTGAAAAGTTGGAGCAACACACTACTCAGCTAAAAAGTGATGTCCAACTAGGGCATAGTGAAGCAGAGCAGGTCGCATCGGCGATGACAGAAATGAGTGCGACTGTTGCAGAGATTGCCGAGAATGCCGAAAATGCTTCTAATGCTTCCACTGAAGCTAACCTTGAAGCCCAGGAGGGTAATGAAGAGGTTGGACGTTCGAGTGTGGCAATTAGTTTATTAGCAAATGAAATCAATGATTCCGCAACTGCTCTACAGGCGCTAGAGCAAGATATTCAAAGAATTGTTGCAGTATCTGATGTAATAAGCGGTATTGCCGAACAAACCAATCTTTTAGCGCTAAATGCAGCTATTGAAGCGGCTCGGGCCGGGGAGATGGGTCGTGGCTTTGCAGTAGTTGCCGACGAAGTAAGAAGCCTCGCCCAACGAGCTCAAACTGCAACTGGCGATATTAAGGAGATGACTGAAAGGTTGAGCTCTGGCGCTAATGTTGCGGTTAATGCAATGGATCGCGGGACAAAGCAGGCTGGTGATAGCGTAGCTGAAGCTGAAAAGGTGAGCGCCGAACTAGAAAAGATCGTCAATCATGTCGGTGTTATCGACAGCATGAATGAGCAAATTGCAGCCGCAACACACGAACAAAGTGCTGTAGCAGAAGAAGTAAACCAGAACGCACTGAAAATAAGTGAGATTTATGTACAGACTCATACAATTGCAGATGAGCTGCAGCTACTCACTAACGAATTAGTCAATGGTTCAAACGATGTGGCAAAAGAGGTCAGTAAATTTACGCTTTCTTGATGTGATATTGTGCGCTTAGCTCAAATGTGGCTAGCAAGTATGCAAACACTTGAACTAGTCACAAATACGCTTGACGCACTTAAGGCTTTTGCGTAAAGTAGCGCTCCGTTGGCAGCATAAGTGCTTTCAGCTATTGTGATGATTAAACACATAAAAAGAATCAATTGGTGAGCTGGCTGAGTGGCTGAAGGCGCACGCCTGGAAAGTGTGTTTAGGTTAATCCCTAACGAGAGTTCGAATCTCTCGCTCACCGCCATATACTAAAAAGCCCGTTATCGAAAGGTAACGGGCTTTTTGCTGCGTGTATATAATTTAAGATGCGTAACTAAAGAATTTTCGTTGCTCTATACCTGCAGCATTTGAGTTTACTTTGTTTGGGTGTTTGTACTCTTTCCAGCAAGCGACTTTCTTACCTATATTTAAGTGCGGGAATTTTAACCCCTTATTGGTATTCAAACCGATAAAGGTTAATAGTTCACTTAAACTATTCTCTTTACTAATATCGATACTCAACAGATCATTTCGCCCTTTAAAATAGCGGTGGACAGCTTGCTTATGCTGTTGGTAGCACTCTATTAGATGCTGTTCATTATCGGGTGTAGCCGTCGTTGATAATTTAAACGTCTCGTTAAAGGTACGTTTTAGTACTGGATTAAATACACCTGTTTTAAGGTCTAAACTCTCTGCCATTTTATTAATCAACATCTGCATAGAAGGCACCCAAAGGGACAGCTCTCTTTCTAAGTAGACAAATTTCGAATCAGGGAATAACGTGTCTAATTGTTGGTAATCGCAAAAACAGGGAGAATCCGAGATAACGTCTGCTAACTCGAAGGCTCTTTTTGTATAAGCGGTGTGAGCGACAGTGAAGCCATAGTCTAACAGTGCCACGCTAATACTGGTTGTTCCGGTTCTTGGAAGACCAATGATAAATAGTTTGTTCATGATATTTAAACCAACGGATGTATAAACTGAATGGGAGTTAGCGACTAGCACTACAATAGTGGGCTAAATAGGTAAAAAGTACGCTCAGCGATCCTATTAGCCAGCGATCTTTTAGCCCAATCTTCAGGACAAACCTGAATTGAATCTGTGAGGTAGCTTTGTTGAACTTGTTGTAGATCTTGCGTAAAGGTTAGGTTGTCTACAGCGAGTGTAACTTCAAAATTTAACCATAAGCTTCGCATATCGAGGTTAACGGTACCAATTAAACAATGGTTTGCATCGATCACTACTGATTTTGTATGTAATAAGCCGCCTTTAAAGCGATGAATATTGACGCCAGCATCAAGAAGTTGAGTGAAAAAAGCACGGCTGGCCCATTCAACCATGGTTGAATCATTTTTGTCAGGGACGATAATGTCCACTTGTACGCCTCTTTGAGCGGCAATGACCAGTGCAAGCTGCAGGTTTTCGCTGGGTACGAAATAGGGTGTTGTAATGACAATACTTTGTTGTGCCTGATAGATACTTTGCAATAACACTTGATGGATTATCTCTTCGCGCATGCCGGGACCTGAAGGGATCACTTGTACTAAATCTGTTATCTCATGTTCTTTATGGGGTAAACACTCAGGTAATTCTGGTAAGGTACGATCGTTGGTTTCTACTTCCCAATCCCATGCGTGGATACTATTGAGTACAGGCACTGTTGTGCCAGTGATCCGCACCATTACATCAATCCACTCTCCAACCCCTGCATCCTGATTGAAATATTTAGGGTCAACGAGGTTCATCGAACCGGTATAAGCAATGGCATTATCTATTACAACAATTTTCCTGTGTAGACGTAAATCAAGTCGACGGAAGAACATCCTTAATGGCGATACAGCGAGTGCTTTAACCACAATAATTGATGATTTGCGCATTGTTTTTGGCCAGTGGCTTTTAAAAAATAGTCGACTTCCAGCAGCATCTAAAAGTAACTTAACTTTGATCCCTTTAGCTGCAGCATTTATTAGCGCTTGCGCAACCTCATCAGCTTTGCCGCCGGGCTGCCATATGTAAAACTCTAAATGGATTGATTCTTTTGCCTGGTCGATATCCTCAATTAATTTATCTAAGATTTCGCTAGTTTGGTTTAGCAGTGTTAGCTGGTTATCGGCTAGTGCAGGGATACCTATTTGCTTCTCACATATAGCACTTATCGATTGGCCATAAAGGCTTGATACATGGGGTGTGTATTGGCGCACTTTATAGAGATTAGAGAACCATTTTTCGTAAGGAGTGAACATTGCTTGAGCGCGCTCCGCTCGCTTTTTACCGAGATTTAGCTCGCCAAATAATAGATAAGCAAATGCACCGCCTAAAGGTACGATATATATTATCATCAACCAGGCTAAAGAAACGCCAATAGCGCGCCTTTTCACTACGACTCTGACAGTGATACCTGCAATAAATAACCAATACAAAAATACGCCTGCAATGGTCAGCAGTTGATAAAATTGGTACATATTTTCTTTGATAGTATAGGCCTCAATAGAAATAGGTGCTTCAGTTACATTCATTATGGTTGACGTGATGCCGTATACCATTAATGTTTCTGCCACATGCGCTTAAAAGCTATTATAATGAAAAGATTACTGCAAATCTAAATTAGAAGCCGAATACCTGACTATGCTTAGAATTATACGAAAGCTGATTTTGCTTTTGCTTTTACTAGCAACATTACTGATGCTTTACGTCTACCAAAGTACCGTAATTCCTCAGCAAGATACATTATTGACTAACGACGCTAACAGTAGTGCTGGTGTTCAATGTGTAACACATCAAACATTAGCGCCGCTAGATAGACACGGTAAACTTGATATCGCCATTTGGAATATTCATAAGCAAAAAAATAATGGCTGGCAAAATGTACTAAAACAGCTAACGGAAAGAACCGATTTGTTATTGTTACAGGAGGTCAGTGCTTCACCGGATTTTCAGTCATTAGTCGATGAGCAGTCAGAGAATTGGGTAATGACAAAAGCATTTCTATTTTCGGGCGATCCGGTCGGAGTAATGAACCTTTCTAAAGGTTATCCCTCAAGTAGTTGTTCATTCAGGTACAAAGAGCCATTTATCCAGTATCCTAAATCATTATTAGTTTCTTATTACCAATTGTCAGACGATAGCCAGCTATTAGTGGTTAATATTCATAGTATCAACTTTGCTGTTGGTCTTGATGAGTATCGCGCTCAAATGAATGTGGTGACTGAAGCGATGAAAGCACATTCTGGGCCTATCATATTAGCAGGCGATCTGAATACCTGGAGTGATAAACGCGGAGAGTACATTGCAGCTGTAGCCTCAAGTGCAGGCTTATCAGAAGCGGTACCTCGCGTTGATTCAAGAACGCGATTTTTCGGTAAAACACCAGACCATATATTTTACAGAGGCTTAGAACTTGTAAATGCAGAATCGATTGTTACTGATAGTTCAGATCACAATCCACTTAAAGCCTACTTTAGATTGATCAAAACCATTCCTCAGTAGCTCAATAGAAGCAAACTTCGATAGGATTATGCATGCACAATGCTCACGCATTACTCAAACAGTACTTCGGTTTCAACGCATTCAGACAGGGCCAGGAACAAGTCGTTAACAATGTATTTAACGGTTTCAGCGCAGCAGCAATTTTCCCTACGGGTTCAGGGAAGTCTCTCTGTTATCAATTACCAGCCACTGTGCTGCCTCACTTAACATTAGTCGTATCTCCACTACTGGCGTTAATACAAGATCAACTGGTGTTCCTAGAAAGCCGTGGTATATCCGCGGCTTCAATTGATTCAACTCAAACTCCAGAGCAAACAGCATCAGTGCTTGATGGCGTAGCTAATGGCAGTATTAAGGTACTAATGATCTCTGTAGAGCGCCTAAACAATGAACGCTTTCGACGTTTTATTAGTGACATAGATATATCATTGTTGGTTATTGATGAAGCTCACTGTATTTCAGAGTGGGGTCATAACTTCAGACCTGACTATTTAAAGCTACCCAATTATCAAAAAGAGTTAAACATTCCCCAAGTATTGCTACTTACAGCCACCGCGACGTCTAAAGTCATAGCCGACATGAGCAAGAAGTTTGCTATTGACCCTAAATGCGTCACATTAACAGGATTTTATAGGCCAAACCTACATCTACAAGCGATAGGAATTAAAGAAGCCAATAAAATGGATTACTTGGCTCAATGGCTAAAAGGCAGGCAGCAAGTCAGTGGTATTATTTACGTTACGCTGCAAAAAAGTGCGGAAAAAGTAGCTAGCGAGCTTCAAAGGCAAGGCTTTAGGGTATTGGCATACCATGCAGGAATGGATAGCGAGCAGCGCAAAGCAATACAATCTAAATTCATGGCTGGCGAAGTTCCAATCATTGTCGCTACGATTGCGTTTGGTATGGGTATTGATAAAAGTGATATTCGCTTTGTAGTGCATTATGACCTGCCTAAATCGATTGAAAATTATGCTCAGGAGATAGGTAGGGCAGGCCGAGATGGTAATGACTCCGAATGCGTAGTATTGGCCAATAAAGATAATTTAAACGTGTTAGAAAATTTCGTATACGGAGACACACCAGAACTAAGCGCAATTCGTAATGTTATAGAACAGATTAACATGCAGACTCAACAAAATGGCCAATGGGAGTTAATGTTAAATCAACTTTCAAGTGCTTCAAATATTCGGCCATTAAGTTTAAAAACACTACTAGTTTATCTAGAGATGCAAGGGGTTATTAAACCGAAATATAGCTACTTTGCAGAGTATAAGTACAAGTTACTGACCACAGTTGACACGCTGTTAAGTCGCTTCGACACTGATAGACAACAGTTTTTAACTGCAATCATTGATTCATCTCAAAAAGCTAAAATTTGGCACACTGCTGATTTTGAACACCTACAGCGCTTATTTCCTAATAGCCGTGGTAGAGCAATAAAGGCTTTAGATTATTTGGACCAAAAACAACTTATTGAATTACAAAGTAAACAGCTAACCCAAGTATACGAGGTTAGCCTACAAGCATTGCAACTACCTGGACTGGCTGAAAATCTTTATCAACAGTTTAGTACTAAAGAAAAAAGTGAAATTGAACGGATTAACTTTTTGGTAGCCTTTTTTGGCAGTGACCAATGTTTAAGTCTGCAGTTAGCGCAGTACTTCTCAGACCCCAATGCCATCAATGTTTGTGGTCGTTGTTCTGTTTGCTTAGGTCATGTTGCTTGTTTGCCAGAGCCAAACGGTCTTAAAGATCTAAATACTTTTGACTATGATGCAACCTGCACTGAAGCCATTGAAAAGTTAAAGTCAAATTACTCTTCGGTTTTGCTCTCTCGGTTTTTATGTGGTCTAACAACGCCCCTGTTTACCAAGTTGAAGATGAGACAAACTTACGGATTTGCCAAATTTGAACATTATCGATTTAAAGATATTCTTCATTGGGTAGAGAAACATAATGAAAAGTAGAACCAGCTTATTTAGCTTATGCATAAAATGTATCTACTTATGCATTATGTGTAACGAAAACTTTCAGAAAAGAGTTTGTTAATGTAAAAAAGTTTAGAACATGCTTTACTTACTGCCAATTTATCGCGACACAGATTGCGAGAAACAAAAATTAAGGGAATATTAATGAAAAAAGCCGCGCTTACACTTGCAATCGCATTATCAATTTCAAGCCTGACAGCTTGTCAAAGTCAAACGACATTAGAAGCTAATTCAATTGAGTTAACTGAACAGAGTCTAAGCTTTCAACAGTTTAGCCAACAGTTCATAGATGACTTGTGGGTTGAATCACCGACTTGGGCATTATATAGCGGTTTCCATAAATATGACGGTGTGCTTAAAGTGCCTAACGAGCAAGCTAGGCAAGCGAGCTTAAACTTTGTAAATAAGCAATCAGCGTTATTAGCTAGTTTTGACAAAAATAGCTTACCTGCAGGTTTGCTTACTGATTACCGCCTGATTGAAAACCTTATAGGCGAAATGCGTTGGAACATAGAGACTTTTAAATCATGGCAATGGAATCCTGCTAGCTACAATGTCTCTGGCGGGTTTGCACAGATTATTAATGAAAATTTTGCTCCTCTAGATGAACGTCTACTTTCAGTGCTGTTAAGGATGGAGAATGTACCGGCCTATTATGAGGCCGCTAGGGAAAATATAAGTAACCCGACCCTTGAGCATACTCAGCTTGCCATCATGCAAAATGAAGGCGCTTTTTCAGTATTCAATAATGATTTATTAGACAAAGTTATCGGCTCTAATTTATCAAATGAACAAAAAGCTCAGTTTGTCACGCGTTTCAATAAAGCGACCAAGGCTATCAAAGAGCATATAGAGTGGCTTAAAGCACTTGAAACCAAGCTTAACAAAGAAGGAGCACGTAGCTTTAGGATTGGCGAAGAGCTGTACGAACAGAAGTTTGCTTTTGACATCCAAGCTGGAATGAGTGGTAAAGCGTTATATAAAAAAGCGCTACAAGATAAAAATCGCGTCCAAGCAGAGATGACCAAAATTACAGAAAAGTTATGGCCAACCTATTTTGATACAGCCATGCCAACCAATAAGAAGGTGGCCATCAAGCAATTGATCGATAAATTGTCTGCCAAGCATGTAAAACGCGATGATTTTGTCGATGAAGTAAGAGCGCAGATCCCTGAGTTAATCGCCTTTGTTAATGAAAAACAATTAGTCACCCTTGACCCCAATAAACCTTTAGTGGTGCGTGAGACTCCCGCATACATGCGAGGTTATGCTGGTGCTTCTATTAGTGCCCCGGGTCCTTACGAAAAGTCAGGAAATACATACTATAACGTTACTCCGTTAGACGGAATGAGTGAAGAATCTGCTGAAAGTTACTTAAGAGAATATAACCATTGGATTTTGCAAGTTCTCAATATCCATGAAGCGATACCTGGCCATTACACACAATTAGTTTACTCAAATGAATCTCCGAGTTTAATTAAAAGCCTATTTGGTAATGGTGCAATGGTTGAAGGCTGGGCGGTGTACACCGAGCGAATGATGTTAGAGGAAGGCTATGGCGATTTTGAACCAGAAATGTGGTTAATGTATTACAAATGGAATTTACGAGTGATATGTAACACAATTCTTGACTATAGCATTCAGGTCAAAGGGATGACTGAAGATGAAGCACTAGACTTGATGATGAATGAAGCATTCCAACAACAAGCAGAAGCCCAAGGGAAGTGGCGTAGAGCGACATTAAGCCAAGTACAATTAACAAGTTACTATTCTGGTTATCGTGAAATATACGATTTCAGAGAAGAGTATAAAGTGTTAAAAGAGGATAAGTTTGACCTCAAGACTTTCCATGAAGAGTTTTTGAGTTACGGTAGTGCACCAGTCAAATATATTAGGGAACTGATGCTCGCAAAGTAGTTTTCTACTAAAACATGTGCATGTTTTAACGTAAAGCCAGTAACCTAAGGTTGCTGGCTTTTTTATACTTAAACAATTGTATTAATGTGAAGTAAGCCAAGAATTTGTTGTAGCTTATTTATGTGAGTTAATGTAACCTTAATGATAATGGTTCGTATTTAGATTTTAATAAATGAAAAATGTACTCGTAGTGGATGATGATCTTGTTATACAAAGCTTATTAAAGAGTTGTTTAGAAGCTGAGGGCTACGCTGTTTCGCTAGCCTCTAATGGCAATGAAGCTCTAGCTAAGTTGAAGCTGTCTTCGGTGGATATCATTATCTTAGATATCAATATGCCGTCGTTAGATGGCATAGAGGTGCTTAAACTTCGCCAAGATAAAACGCCAGTCATTGTTATTTCATCGTTAGATACTGAACAAGATCGAGTCAATGTCTTCGAACTAGGTGCCGATGATTTCCTGAGTAAGCCATTTAGCCAACGAGAGTTGTTGGTTAGAATAAATGCAATAAAGCGCAGAATAGCCTTAGTGAGAAATGAGCACTATCTCAATGATGATCTAGCAATGGATGTATTTTTTGATGACAGTAATTACAGTGTATCAATATTCGCAAAAGAAGTTTGCTTTACTCAAACCGAGTTTAAATTGTTTAAGTATCTATTTGAACGTAAGGGGAATGTTGTTGCAAAAGATGAATTGCAACTTAGGGTATTACAAAAGGAATTAGGTCAGTTTGACCGAAATCTAGATATGCACATTAGTAATACTCGTAGAAAACTTGCTGCGACCCAGTTACCAAAATCTCTAATTAATACAGTAAGAGGTAAAGGATACAGTTTTGCAGAGCAGTAATTAGGCTATGATCAAAAAAGGGAGCAAATAGCTCCCTTTTTTAATTTCTAATCTTGATTGACTACTTAAGTAAGATAGTCGGGTCTACAAACTCAAGATTGAGTGCTTCGGCAACTTCAGCGCAAGTGATCTTACCGTGCATAACGTTCAAGCCGTTTAACAGGTGCTTATCTTGCAGCAACGCTTCGCGGTAACCAAGTTGTGCCAACTTAATAATGTAAGGCAAAGTTGCATTGTTCAACGCAAATGTAGAAGTACGAGCCACTGCACCAGGCATGTTTGCCACACAGTAATGAACAACTTCATCGACGATATACGTAGGGTCTTGATGTGTAGTGGCATGCGACGTTTCGATACAGCCACCTTGGTCGATAGCTACGTCAACAATTGCAGAACCAGGCTTCATTGCAGCAATATGTTCCTTGGTAACCAGCTTAGGTGCAGCTGCACCTGGAACCAATACGCCACCAATGACAAGATCTGCTTCAAGCACATGCTTTTCAATTGCATCAGCAGTTGAGTAGATTGCTTTAACTTTATTATCGAATTGTGCATTTAGGCGACGAAGCGCATCAATACTACGATCTAGGATGACAACGTCTGCACCAAGACCAACGGCCATTTGCGCAGCGTTTGTACCTACCATTCCGCCACCAATAATAACGACTTTAGCTGGCTCAACGCCCGGAACGCCACCAAGCAACATACCGCGTCCGCCCATCGACTTCTCTAGTGCCATAGCACCTGCTTGAATTGACATACGGCCAGCAACTTCTGACATTGGCGCAAGCAGTGGTAGCGTACCGCGGTCATCGGTAACTGTTTCATAAGCAATACAAACAGAACCACTTTTAACAAGATCTTCGGTTTGTGGTAGATCTGGAGCTAAATGTAGGTAGGTAAATAGAAGTTGGTCTTCTCGTAACATTGCGCGTTCTACAGCTTGAGGCTCTTTCACTTTTACAATCATTTCTGATTGTGCAAAAACTTCAGCAGCAGTAGCTAGGATTTTAGCACCTACATTTACGTAATCTTCGTCTGAAAAACCAATGCCAGAGCCAGCATTTGTTTCAATAAAAACCTCATGACCACGTAGAGTCAATTCACGAACACTAGAAGGTACCATGCCTACACGATATTCGTGGTTTTTGATTTCTTTTGGAACACCAATAATCATCTTAGAGCCTCAATTTCGCATAAAAACCCATTTTCTATGGGTGTAATTGTTATTTTAAATTGCCTGAACGTGAATGTTTCAGGGAAATCTAGTATAGTATTCCTTCGGTAGTTTATGCTGCTGAAGTTTATCTAAACACAGTGATTAATTTGGTTATAGATGCAATTCAAGGTTAATAATATGGTTAATAATAAAAAGAGTCCTATAAAAGACTTAGATCGTATAGATCGAAATATACTCAACGAGTTACAAATTGATGGACGAATTTCAAATGTCGAGCTATCAAAGCGCGTAGGGCTGAGTCCCACTCCTTGTTTAGAAAGAGTTAAAAGACTTGAAAAACAAGGGTATATCAAAGGATATACAGCATTAGTTAATCCCCATTATTTGGGTGCATCTCTACTTGTGTTTGTTGAAATTACGCTAAATCGAGATACAGCAGAAGTATTTGATAAGTTCAATAATGCTGTGCAACTACTTGATGATATACAAGAATGTCATTTAGTCTCAGGCGATTTTGACTACTTATTAAAGACGCGTGTTTCTGATATGTCTGCTTATAGACGTTTATTAGGAGAAACATTACTTAAACTGCCTTCAGTCTCTGATACACGCACATATGTGGTGATGGAAGAGGTCAAGCAGACAAATCGTGTGGCTATTAATATAATCTCCGAAATGTAGTTTCGTTGTTTTATCGAATAGGAAGGGGGTCAATCGACCCTCTTTTTTTATACAAAATACAATTGATACAAAGTGATGCAAAAATATCAAACTGCATAATTATGCATTATCTCTATGTCATTCCAAACGCTGCAAAATAAACTCATTTCTGGTATCTTACTGACATTATCGTCTTTTTTATTGTAGGTTTGCGATTGTCTAAGGCAAATAGTGTAAAAACCCTTTCCGGCGTCCAACGACTATTAGAAGGTAGTCTGATCATATGTTGCATGATTGCAACTTATATTCTTATTGCATTAAGTAGTTTTAGTGCATCCGATCCTGGCTGGAGCCAATCAAACTTCGATGGTGACATCAAAAATCTTACGGGGGCCGTTGGTGCATGGTTGGCTGATGTACTGTTTTATATATTCGGTTATACCGCCTACATTATCCCCGTTATCATTGCTTTAACCGGTTGGTTGCTATTTAAACGAACACACAAGCTATTAGAAATTGATTACTTCTCGGTCGGGTTAAGGCTTATTGGTTTTCTACTGATTGTTTTCAGCTTAGCGGCTCTTGGTAGTATGAATGCCAATGGGTTATATGAATTTTCGGCAGGTGGGGTTGCTGGTGACGTTATAGGCCAAGCGATGCTGCCGTACTTCAATCAACTGGGAACAACACTACTTTTATTATGTTTTGTCGGCGCTGGATTTACGCTGCTTACTGGTATTAGTTGGCTAACAGTTATAGATATGACCGGTTTTGCTACCTTGTGGTGTCTAAAAGCACTACGCGATCTACCGGCTAAACTAACGCCTGAAAAGGAGGAGACGGAAGATACTCGCGGTTTCTTATCTGTAGTAGAACGTTTTAGAGAAAAGCGCAGTCGTGAGCAGGCGGAAGAAGAATATCAAGATCATGAAGAGCATTTTGAAGTTGTTAACGAACAAATCGAAGCCAACACTGCTTCTCGTATAGAGCCCCAACTAACCCAGTCGGAACCGTTAAAAGAACCTACTATACAGGCACCTTGGGTTAATGAGGATAAAGAGGAGCTCGAAACCATCGATTTTGATTCAAAAGAATCAACCGGCGCTGTTAATGCCAGTAAACGCATTAAAGATGACAAGGCCAAAATTGTAGATGGAATTGTCATTCTCCCAGGGCAAGATGAACAAACGCTATCAGCGCCTATGGAACCTTTACCGAGTATCTCGTTACTCGATGTCCCCAACCGCCAAAGTAATCCAATAAGCCAGGAAGAGTTAGATCAGGTTGGAAAACTAGTAGAAGTAAAGCTTGCCGACTTTAATATTACAGCCAAGGTCGTAGGTGTGTTTCCTGGGCCTGTCATTACTCGCTTTGAGTTAGAGTTAGCTCCCGGGGTGAAAGCATCAAAAATTACCAATTTGTCGAAAGACTTAGCACGCTCGTTACTTGCTGAGAATGTGCGCGTTGTAGAAGTCATCCCCGGTAAAGCCTATGTAGGGTTGGAGTTACCAAATAAATTCCGTGAAACAGTATTTATGCGTGATGTACTCGACTGCAAAGAATTTAGGGATAACCCATCACATTTAAGTATGGTGTTGGGCGCAGATATTGGCGGTAAACCTGTCATTGTCGATTTGGGCAAGATGCCGCACCTTTTAGTCGCAGGTACGACAGGTTCTGGTAAGTCAGTTGGGGTGAACGTAATGATCACCAGCCTGCTGTATAAATCAGGGCCGGACGATGTACGCTTTATCATGATAGATCCAAAGATGTTGGAATTATCCGTCTACGAAGGGATCCCACATCTATTATGTGAAGTTGTTACTGATATGAAAGAAGCTGCCAACTCACTACGATGGTGTGTTGGCGAGATGGAACGTCGTTATAAGTTGATGTCAGCACTAGGCGTTCGTAACCTTAAGGGTTATAACGCTAAAATCAAGCTAGCGAAGGAGTCCGGAGAGCCTATCTATGATCCACTTTGGAAATCATCTGACAGCATGGAGCCGGAAGCACCTGAACTAGATAAGCTACCTTCAATAGTGGTAGTGGTTGATGAATTTGCTGACATGATGATGATTGTTGGTAAGAAAGTTGAAGAGTTGATTGCACGAATCGCTCAAAAAGCCCGTGCAGCAGGAATACATTTAATACTCGCGACTCAAAGGCCATCTGTCGATGTTATTACAGGTTTGATTAAAGCTAACATTCCAACTCGTATGGCCTTCCAAGTATCATCTCGAATTGATTCTAGAACAATTCTAGACCAACAGGGCGCAGAGACATTATTGGGTATGGGCGATATGCTTTACCTACCACCAGGTACCAGTGTACCGAGTCGCGTTCATGGGGCGTTTATTGACGATCATGAGGTTCATAAAGTCGTAGCCGACTGGCATGCGCGTGGAAAGCCTCAATATATAGAAGATATTCTTCAAGGTTCTGCAGAGGGTGAGCAAGTCTTACTTCCAGGCGAAGCAAGTGAAGCCGATGAAGATACTGATGCGCTTTATGACGAAGCTGTTGCATTTGTAACTCAAACGCGTAGAGGTTCTATTTCAAGTGTACAGCGTAAATTTAAAATAGGTTATAACCGCGCCGCTAGAATTATTGAACAGATGGAACTCCAAGGCGTAGTGAGTGCCCAAGGTCATAACGGCAATCGAGAAGTCTTAGCACCCCCACCACCTAAGGTTTTCGATTAACGCTTTTTGTATTAAGCCTATCGTGGTGGAACAAATTAAAAAGTTAAAAACAGTGTTGGTCAAAGGCCAACTCGGAGAACTAGATATGAACAAATTGATCGCTTTTGCGATGGCAAGCATCCCACTTTTTGCTCCTTTTTCGGCTCATGCAGATGCTTCAGAGCAACTAAAAGTTAAGCTTGCAGAAATAGACAACCTAAAAGCTAATTTCAGCCAGACTGTCACAGATATAAATAAAAAGGTCATTCAAACTGGCGAAGGTGTTTTTGCTCTTGCTCAGCCGAACCAGTTCTACTGGCATTTAACTGCACCTGATGAATCTTTAATTGTTGCCGATGGCACTGACGTTTGGATCTATAATCCATTCAATGAAGAGGTGTCTGTGATGGATGTTAATCAAGCTATAAGTGCATCTCCCATTGCATTACTCGTGCACGATGATGTTCAAACTTGGTCACAATACAAAGTGACCAATAGTGATCAGTGTTTTGCTATCAGTCCTATTGATAAAGATGCTGGCGTCTCTGAAGTTGAAGTTTGTTTTAATGAAACAACATTAACTCAGATGATCTTAAAAGATCAGCAGGGTAATACTAGTAATTTTTCACTTTCTGAACAGAGCAAAATTGCTGAAAACGAAAGGGATTTGTTTAAATTTGTCGTACCTGAAAACGTTGATATTGATGACCAACGTTTAAAGTCACCTAATTAAGAGTATGTCGTGAGCAGCTTTAGTTTTGATTTCGCTCCTGATTTTAGGCCGCTTGCGGCAAGAATGCGCCCAGAGACTTTATCGCAATATATCGGGCAACAGCATTTACTGGGAGAAGGGCAGCCATTAAGGCAAGCATTAGAGGCTGGCAGAGCGCATTCTATGATGTTCTGGGGCCCTCCAGGCACAGGAAAAACCACACTAGCAGAACTGGTAGCCAGTTACGCCAATGCCCATGTCGAGCGGATTTCAGCGGTGACATCAGGGGTGAAAGAGATCCGCAGTGCTATTGAACACGCAAAAAGCGTGGCTCAATCAAGAGGGCAGCGAACGTTACTTTTTGTCGATGAGGTACATCGATTTAATAAGAGTCAACAAGATGCTTTTTTACCATTTATTGAAGATGGCACCGTTATTTTTATCGGTGCAACCACTGAAAACCCTTCATTCGAAATAAACAATGCTTTGTTATC
Organism: Shewanella sp. 10N.286.45.A1; assembly: GCF_041470405.1. NCBI lineage: Bacteria > Pseudomonadati > Pseudomonadota > Gammaproteobacteria > Alteromonadales > Shewanellaceae > Shewanella > Shewanella sp. 10N.286.45.A1. The sequence continues at coordinate 4,184 of NZ_JBFRMK010000116.1, read as the reverse complement.
TCGTGCGCGAGTTTATCTGATTAAACAGCTCACTATCGAAGAGATCTGTTTGATAACTCAGCAAGCTTTGCTAGATGAAGAGCGTGGCTTAGGCAAACGTAAGCTGATTTTGCCACCAGATGTAGCTTTAAAATTAGCACAAGTGTGTGATGGTGATGCGCGCAAGGCGCTTAACCTTATTGAACTTATCAGTGACATGCTCAAGGATGGTGACGTTTTTACCGAAGAGATGATAATTCAGGTTGCCGGGCAGCAGCTTGCAGGCTTCGATAAAAATGGCGATCAATATTACGATTTAATTTCTGCAGTTCACAAGTCAATACGGGGCTCCGACCCTGATGCGGCGCTTTATTGGTATTGTCGAATGCTTGAAGGTGGCTGTGATCCTCTTTATATTGCAAGACGATTGTTAGCGATTGCATCTGAAGATATTGGTAATGCTGACCCAAATGCGATGACCGTTGCAGTAAATGCTTGGGAATGTTTTCACCGAGTTGGCCCATCGGAAGGTGAGCGAGCTATTGCACAAGCCGTTCTATATTTAGCCAGTGCACCTAAGAGTAATGCTGTTTACACTGCCTTTAAAGCTGCGCGTCAATTAGCAAGAGAAACTTCTAATGAAAGTGTGCCTGAGCATTTACGCAATGCACCAACTAAACTGATGCAAGACATTGGTTATGGTGAAGGTTATCGCTACGCTCACGATGAACCCAATGCCTATGCTGATGGTGAAGTCTATTTGCCTAAATCTATCGCTGGAAGTCAATTTTACTTCCCAACAGAACGTGGATTTGAAAAACGTATAAAAGAGAAACTGGCAAATTTAGCTGAGCTAAATCTTAAAAGTAAGGTGAAAAGATATGAATAATGTCCTTTTTGTTGCGCTAGGTGGATCTATCGGTGCAGTTTTACGCTATCTTATCTCAATATTGATGCTTCAGGTATTTGGTAGTGGTTTCCCTTTTGGTACACTAATGGTCAATATTTTGGGTTCATTCTTAATGGGCGTGGTTTACGCTCTTGGACAAGTCAGTGAAGTGAGCCCAGAAATAAAAGCATTTATTGGTGTGGGCATGTTAGGTGCTCTTACCACGTTTTCTACTTTTTCCAATGAGTCTCTGCTGTTGATGCAGGAAGGTTATTTGGTCAAAGCGATTTTGAATGTTGTTGTCAATGTTGGCGTGTGCATATTCGTCGTCTATTTAGGACAGCAATTGGTATTTTCTCGTTATTAACTATTAAGATAATAAGACATGTTAGATCCAAAATTTTTGCGTAATGAATTAGAAGTAACCGCTGAACGTCTAGCCACTCGTGGTTTTATTTTAGATGTCGATCGTTTAGGCAAGTTAGAAGAAAAGCGCAAGTCGCTGCAAGTTAGTACTGAAGAGTTACAAGCTTCCCGTAATGCTATTTCTAAATCTATCGGTCAAGCAAAAGCTAAAGGTGAAGATGTTGCACCGATAATGGCAAAGGTTGGCACCTTAGGTGCTGAACTCGATGCAAAAAAAGTTGAGTTGGCAGCACTTTTAGAAGAACTGAATGCCATCGCAATGAGTGTACCGAATTTGCCTGATGAATCAGCACCTATCGGTGCCGATGAGTCTGAGAATGTTGAGATTCGTCGCTGGGGCACACCTAAAGAATTTAACTTTGAAGTTAAAGACCACGTTGAACTTGGCGAAACACTCGGTGGACTTGACTTTAAAAACGCAGTAAAACTTACTGGTTCTCGGTTTATCATAATGAAAGGTCAAATAGCACGCATGCACCGTGCTTTAGCACAGTTTATGCTAGACCTACATACAACAGAGCACGGTTACACTGAAGCTTACGTGCCACTGTTGGTGAATGAAGACAGTTTGTTAGGTACCGGTCAGCTTCCAAAGTTTGGTGAAGATTTATTCCATACAAAACCAGCGACGGAAGAAGGGCAAGGTTTAAGCTTGATCCCAACGGCTGAAGTGCCACTGACTAATATCGCTCGTGATTCAATTATTGACGAAGATGACTTGCCAGTCATGATGACAGCACACACGCCATGTTTCCGTAGTGAAGCAGGCTCTTATGGCCGTGATACTCGTGGTCTTATTCGCCAACATCAGTTTGATAAAGTCGAGCTAGTACAGCTTGTTAAGCCTGAAGACTCTATGCAAGCACTTGAAGAGCTCACTGGTCATGCTGAAACAGTATTACAGAAGTTGGGCTTACCGTATCGTACAGTTGTACTGTGTACTGGTGATATGGGCTTTGGCGCGGCTAAAACGTTTGATATTGAAGTATGGCTTCCTGCGCAAGATACATTCAGAGAGATCTCTTCGTGCAGTAACATGCAGGATTTCCAATCGCGACGTATGCAAGCTAGATTTAAAGCTAAGTCAGCTAAGAAGCCAAGCTTACTTCATACGTTGAATGGTTCAGGCTTAGCAGTCGGACGTACTTTGGTCGCCGTGCTAGAAAACTATCAAAATGAAGACGGTTCTATCACTGTCCCTGAAGTATTACGTGCTTATATGGGTGGCTTAGAAAAGATCGGCTAAGCAGCTTGTTATATTAAAAGCCTCTACTTATGTAGAGGCTTTTTTTTAGCTGAGATTTGTTAGTGAAAGCCATTATTAAATACTAGATTTACTGAGGCTTGTATTGAATTTTGTTTATATTTTTCGCAGCAAAATTAGATAATGTAAGTTAGATCAACAATATTCGCTTTTAGTCAATAAAACTCACTTTCTACATCGCTGCTTCAGTGGTATAACTACAGCCGAACCCCCTACAAAAACTCTATTTAGGAAAGCAGTCATGATATTTTCCCAGGTTGAACTTGCCCCAGCCGATCCAATTCTAGGCCTTACAGATGCATTTAAAGCCGATACTCGTGAGGATAAAGTCAATTTAGGCGTTGGGATCTATAAAGATGAATCTGGAAAAACCCCCATTCTAAAAGCGGTAAAACTAGCAGAAGAAAAGCTACTTGCAACGGAAAAAAGCAAAAGCTATTTAGGTATGGAAGGTGTCGAAGCTTATAACCGTGCAGTACAAACATTACTGTTTGGAGCGGATCATACCGTAGTTAACAATGCTCGAGCGTTAACAGCACAAGCGCCAGGCGGAACAGGCTCCCTTCGCGTAGCCGCAGAGTTTATAGTTCGTCATACTCAAGCAGATACGATTTGGGTTAGTAACCCGACATGGGCTAACCACCATAATATTTTCAATACAGCAGGTTTAAAAACTCAGTCTTACGGCTATTATAAAGCCGAGACTCATGGTCTAGACTTTGATGCGATGCTAACCGATCTTGAAGGTGCTAAAGCGGGCGACCTGGTGTTATTGCATGGCTGCTGTCATAACCCAACAGGCATTGATTTAAACAAGGAGCAATGGCAACAAATAGCCAAACTGTGTTTAAACAAATCATTGGTTCCACTATTCGATTTTGCTTATCAAGGTTTTGGTGCAGGTGTCGAGGAAGATGCTGAAGGCCTGCGTATTGTCGCTAGTATTGTTCCAGAGTTAATCGTTGCTAATTCATTCTCTAAAAACTTCGGCCTTTATAATGAGCGTATAGGTGCTATTACTGTCGTTGCAGGTAATGATGCAGAAGCGGTTAATGCGTTTAGCCAGATAAAGAGTACCATTCGTGCTTCATACTCTAACCCGCCGGCACATGGCGCGCTAATCGTTAGCACGATTTTAGCAGATGATGCGTTAAGACTGATGTGGCAGCAAGAGTTGCAAGAGATGAGAGAGCGTATCGCAGAGATGCGCGCTTTATTTGTTCAATCTTTAAAAGACTGTGGCGTAAATCAAGACTTTGATTTTATCTCTACTCAAAATGGAATGTTTAGTTTCTCTGGATTAAACAAAGACCAAGTATCACGCCTTAAAAATGAGTTTGGGGTTTATATTGTCGGCTCTGGACGCATTAGTGTTGCTGGAATGACAAAAACCAATATGCCTATCATCTGTAAGGCAATTGCAGCTGTTCTATAAAGCATTTTGATTGTAAAAAAGGACCCTAAGGGTTAATGCCGATCAGTTAAGGCCAATATGATCGGTTGACCGATCTTTACAATGCTTCAAAATCCAGTACAGACTCTTCTTTGTACTGGATTTTTTATGGAACTTTCTGAAGCTTTAGCGCGTACCTCTATCAACCGACTTACCGAGTTCGACAGCCTTGG
>NZ_JBFRMK010000115.1:0-2846 GCF_041470405.1 Shewanella sp. 10N.286.45.A1 | reverse complement strand
CCACGGCGAGACCGAAGTTTTCCCCGAAGGGTAAAGCCTAGGCCTCAAAGATACGCTAGAAATAAAAAATGCCAGTCAGCTTAACTGACCGGCATTACCGTTAAGGGCGCTTTTTTTAATTCACTTAAAATTTAAGCAAATTTGAAATCAATATGTTCAATCAAAGGCTTGAATGCATGACGTTGCATGTCTTGAACACGTACTGCTACGTCTTTACCATCTAAAGAGATAGTTAGGTCAGTATTGTAAAAGTCATCGTTCGCTTGGATATTGATGATATCTTTATGATCGAAAACGATAGAGATAGCTTCTTTGCCTGGACCGTAGATAACAGCAGGTACTTTGTTAGCATGACGTAGGCGGCGGCTCGAACCTTTCCCTATTTCAGTGCGGATTTGTGCAGCGATTGTGTAAGACATAATAAAACTCACTTAATAAAAAAATAATATAAATGTATAGTAACGATTTTCGACCAACCATTACTTACTAAAAGCGGGCGGATACTAACATACATCAGCCAAGTAAACAAAATATTATTAGCCTACTCGAGTTAGTTACCAACTTCTTATTGGGCCGGTATCGATATGCACGAACCCTGAGTTAGGATAATAACCTACTCCGCCCAGTTTAAGTGCTAAAGCAGCGCTTCTTACTTCGGCAAGCTTGACACCTGACACAGCGATATCAAGCGCCATCCCCTTCATGTGGTAGCTCTTCTTAGCAACCCCATTTCTTCTCTTGGCTAGCATTTGATTCGTTTTCGGTGAACGATAGCCTGAAATTATGTGAAATTCATCGTCATAATTTAAGGATTGTTTTAATAAAAAGGCAAAATCAAATAGCCTATTATCCATTGGAGCTGACTCATTTTGGCGATGATCACGCAATACTTGACTAAAATCAGTCAAGATATCACTTTGGTAATCACCATCAATCCAATAGCTTCCCTGCCCGCGTTCACCTGTATGACGGTTGTAAAAGCCTAAACTTCTAACCCCTTTGGTTGAACGACTTGCTTGTGCTTTTGTAGGTAGCATAGAAAGCATTGCTACTCCACCAAGGCCTAATAATAACTGTCTACGAGCAGAACATACTACGGTCACACTTTCACCACTGACTACTTTTCCTACAACTGGCAGGCAAAGTAGCCTTAAAGTGATAGGAATGCAAGTTATCAGCAGAAAATATTGAAAAGTGCTCTACAAGCTATTGATCTGAGCAATCGAAGGTGGTTTTCCATCGCTAATCGACTGCTTTTGGTAAATATCATTTCTAAATTGAGCTAAATTGTCTTTATCTATCCATGCCGTCCAGTACACCAAGTGAACATTTAGGGTCGAATTCAAAGCAAACCACTGGGTTTTATCTCTGTTCACATGCCTATCCACCCAAGTTTGTTTATCTTTTACTAGGTTAGCGGCCATCCAGTTAGCTAAACCCTCAACATTTTCTATCCTAATGCATCCTGAGGACAGAGCTCTATAACTTTGATTAAAGAGATTAGGATCAGCGGTATCGTGTAGATAAACACTAAAATCATTAGGAAAATAAAATTTGTATCGCCCTAAGGTATTGTTAACTCCAGGTCGCTGTACAAATCGAAATGGAAAGGGTCCAAACGCTAAATCACGCCACTGTTCTGCAGACTTAATCACTCGATTACCCTGTCGATCAAATACGTCAAACTCACGCTGTTCAATGTAACTTCCATCTTTGCGAACCTGTGGTAACAAATCATTATATAAAATCTTTTTTGGTACTCGCCAACTAGGATTTATCACAACATTAGAAATTGCACTACTTAGTAAAGGAGTTTGCCTATAGGGTTTACCAACAATAACTCGCGATTCAAGTTCAACTCTACCGTCATTAATCAACTCCATTTCGAACGCCGGTATGTTTATCACCAAAAATCGATCGTCTCGTTGTGACATAAATGTCGACTTTTGAATGAAACTTCTTGCTAATATAATAGCCCGCTGCGATGGTGCCATATTCAGCCATTTCATAGTATCTGGGCCAATAATTCCATCGGGGGTTAAGCCATGGCGTCGTTGAAAACGCTTAACTGTATTAACTAAATCATCTTCAAAAACATTCAGCTCAACAGCATTTGCAGTGCCATCTCCAAGTAAAGATAAACGCTTTGCGATAGCGGGAAGAGAAACGCTTTGCATACCAGGTCTAATCAAGCCCTCTACACGGATTCGTTGCCATTCAGTTTGTTCAGTAAGCCACTGCAAATGTGAAAGTCGGTTTTGTAACTGCAGATAATCATTGATCTTTGGCTCTAAAGACATCGCACGAACTAAAAGATCGTTAAGTTTTGAAGCTTCAGTGCTATGGGTTTTTATCTGATGGCGTGACCAAAAATCAACAATATCGGCTTCAATAAGCTCAAATTGTTCTTCTGTCACAATAGCACTGGCTAACTGAGTCATATACTTTTTATAGGCTGGAGCGGGTTCAACAAGATTAATTAACTTTAGCTGTTTTAATAACATATTGTTTGCAGCGCTCAGCCTCGAATCAGCTAGCGCAGCTGAACTCATCAATACAAAATAAACTAAAAAGCTAAAAATAAAAAATCGCATTGACTCACCAGATAAGAAAACTCTTCTTAAGTATGGCAAATAAATGTGCTTTGTATATAACAGTAGACAGCATAAAGCTTCAACAATACAAGCTTTGGCAAACTAAATATCGACTAATCAACTGCTTATGCCAGAAAAATTACTGTCTTTAAGCGGCTGAAACTATCTTATGGATCGGCTTGAATACTTAAAACAGAACGTCCAACCTGAGTTTTACCAGTAGCAGGGTAGTATTTTATACCAATTGCATTA
>NZ_JBFRMK010000114.1:0-8449 GCF_041470405.1 Shewanella sp. 10N.286.45.A1 | reverse complement strand
TCATTGCCTTACCTCAAAGTCGCTAAACTCTCGCTGAGCGATCAAATCTTTATACTGATTGGTATTACTATCGTCCTCAGTTTTCCTGCTCTTATCCTGCTTATCCGCTGTTAGCCTTTTCGGGTTAACTTATAAACAGACTCAGTTAACGATGACACCTGTTTTTTGACAAAGCGCGGGTTGTCACTCAGCACATCTTCACAGGCTAAACGCTCAATCTCAAAATCAGTACTCATATTGGTTGCCACCCAATCATCGGATACCGCAAATGGCGGGCCATTTAGCTCTGCTTGCGGGTAGTCTAGCGTCACAAGCAAGCCAACACTGCCTGCTGGGATCAGGCTGGCAAGCTGCTTTGCGTATTGCAGTCGCATCGCTTCAGGCCAAGCAATTAAGGCTGCTCTGTCGTAAAAAGCACTGGTTTTGGCAAGCTCTACACTATTGCTATTTTGGAGGCTAAAAATATCACCTTGATAGATGGTGATCTGCTCAGTTGAATAACGCTTATGCTCACCAATTTGCTCTACGGTATGTGTAAGGTTATTTTCTTGATAGAACTGGGATACCGCAAGTTCATTGAGCTCACAAGCCAGCACATCGTGGCCTTGCTCAGCCAAAAAGCACATATCAAGAGACTTACCACAAAGGGGAACAAAAACTTGCGAGTTTGCGGGGAGTTTCAGCTGCTGCCAAAACTGAATCAATAGCGGGTTAACAGCGCTCAGATGAAAACCTATCTGTTGAGCGTCCCATTTTTCATGCCAAAAGCTTGGTTGCATTGCTAAAATCCTAGAGCGTTAGAATGGGGATTAAGCAGAATGCTATAACCAAGGCATTATCCCTTAATTAAGCAAATTCTGTTAATACCGAATGAGCAACACTCTAAAGCCAACACCTTCATTTAGCAAAAAGAAAAACAAACGCTAATGCTTTAGGCTACTGGAATATCCAACGCTTTTTGCACTTTTTTAAGCCAAGTACAATTCTCACACTCACATTGACGACGCGAAAGATGGTGTGGACTCAAGCTTGAATCAATAAAGTCTACAGCGACAAGTAACTGCTGTTTTAGCTCTTCGGCTGTCTTTTGATCCACCGCAACAGTCTCATCGTTATGGTTCATCCAGGTGCACTCCATCCCCTGATGGCAATTGATGCACTGCATATCTGTATGATTAAAGAAACCAGCGTGAGGACATTGGTTTAGCTCCATTGACTGCAAAATTCGCTGCCGAGGATATTCGAGTAATTCGATTAACCGTGACTTATCTAATCCTGACATATAATCACCTTTGTGCTGATTTAACTTATAAAATTAAGTCTATATCTACTATATTAGTACTGACTTTAAGACTACCTTTCTCTTATTGTTACAGAATTGATATACATCAATATCTCTTCCAAAAATATTGGTTAGGTGTGACCCACTTCCCCCTTTTAAGTGTCAGTTTTTTAGTTAATCAGCTTGGACTATCTTCGCTAATGTTGATTTAATAACAACATTAACGAGGAGAGACAATTGCAAACCCAAGAACTTCAACACTTTTATATCTCAGAAGAGCAATCAATCTACCTGCTTGCGGCCAATGATGCCCGCAAACACCGTGCTTGGATAAGACTATGTAAACAGCAGCTGAGTAAGTTGGGATACAAACAGTTTGAGATGGTTGGTAAAGGTGCGTATGGGTTTGTATTTGCGGGCGTTAATGCCAGTGGCGAAGCTCATGTGTTTAAATTCTCCCGACTAACACTGCCGCAGCACGTACAAGACAGGCTTGAAGAAGAAGCCTTTATGCTCTCTCAAGTTATCCACCCCAACGTGCCTCCAGCCATTAAATTCCAGCATGTAGGAAAACAGGGCATTCTTGTTATGGCAAGAGCACCGGGTGAAGACTTGGAACAACTTTGTCTGCGTATCGGTGCATTACCCGTTGCCATGGTCATGAATATTGCCCGCCAACTTGCAGCAATACTCAAATACTTGCATAACGGCCGGCCACTTATTCATGGGGATATTAAACCCTCGAACCTGGTTTACGATGTTAAAAACCAGCACTTGTCTTTAATTGATTGGGGCTCTGCGGTATTTGCTCAGCGCGACAATGACGGTAACCCTGTTAATGGCAACGTCATGGATTTAATGTCCAGCGACCATCAGCATACAAATGCCCGCATGGGCGACGTGTACTTTATCGGCGAAGAGCAACTCAATGGTGCATTGTCGAGTCCGCGTTTTGATGAGCAAGGCGTAGCCGCAACACTTTATGCATTGGCATCTGGCCAAGCCAGTCGTTTCGGCAGTAAGGTGATCCCCGCCACCAGTATCGGCTTACCCATTGAGCTTGCTAAAACCTTAGATGGCATGCTGAGTGATGACCCTATACAACGAAAACAGGCTGGCGATTACTTTCTCAAAAGTATGGCTCATAGCCACAGGATGCACTTACCAGAGATTGACAATGGGCCGCTTACCGCCGAAATTCCAGTTTGGGTGCTTGCGAGTAATAAAGAGGTGGAAACCGTTAGCTATAGCTCACGAAAGTCATTCCTCAAAGAGCATAATGCCGATGATCCCATCGCCAAAATGGACGATCTACAGCTTGAAAAATACTACCGTAATTTTATGGCTGGCATGGGCGATACTGAAAAAGGTTTTATCGCATCAGTAGGTCGTTTGGCGCAATATGACATAGTAGGTGGTTTAGCGATTCATTGGCGTGAAACTGGCGTGTTTATCGATTCCAACCTAGCACTGTATAACGAAAGTCAAAAGCAGGCTTTGACAATTGCAGTCAACAATATGGTCACTCTCGCCCGTGGTATTCATCGGATCGGGGTGTTTAAAGCATGCTTCTTTAATGCAAGAGATACGCTGCATATTGAACGAGAGGATAGTCAGCAACCTTTCGTGATTAGTAGCGAGCTACAACTGCCTTTTGAGGTTGGCGATGTACCGTCTTTAGAAGATCGCTCAAGACTACACTCCTATTTTGAAGATGGCCGCGATCCTGAAGAAAATTTAGAACTGCCAAAAGAGATCATGACGGAGCTCGCCATCATCAACCAAATTCACCATACCGGCTGTATTATCTTTGAGGCTTTGCCAAATCATATGAAGATCCACAGCTACTTGCGTCTATTAAACCCAAGAAAACAAGCGGCGTTTAGAGGTTGTTTAGACCGTATTTTAAGTCACGTTGATAAGATACAAGGCAAAGGGGTGTCAGGTTTTATGAAGCTTCCCTATAAAAACACCCGTAAATTTAGCCACCTTGAGCGTAAGCCCGATAATTTTTACCCGCGCAACCCAAAACAAAGTTAAGGTTTAACGATTAGGTTTATCATCCTTTGGCTTGTCATCGTCATCAAGCGAGGTTTCAACTTGATGCGTTTCTGGGCGTTTATCACTAGGATCATCTTTGCGCTCAAAGTCACCGTCGAAAGTATTTCCATCATCAAAAGGTGAGCGTCCACCTTGTTGCCCAAAGGGGTTACCTTGTCCGCCCATACCTGGACCAAAGCCAGCTTGAAAACCACCATTGGTTTTAGCTTTCAGTTGCATACGCTTATAAAAATAGCCTGCAACTGGAATGCGGGTAAATGGGGTTAATAGAATGAGTCCCAAAAAGTCGGTCACAAAACCTGGGATCAGCAGCAGTAAACCTGCAACAGCTAACATCATACCTTCAACAATCTCTTGTCCAGGTGCTTCGCCGCGTGCCAATTTTTGCTGAACCTGCATCAAGGTACTAATGCCCTGGCTACGGACTAATGATACGCCGACCACAGCGGTAAATATAACCAAAGCAACCGTTGTCCAGCTGCCTAATGCTTCGCCCACTCGGATCAGCACAGATAGCTCCATCACAGGAACTAATACAAAAATTAATAACAGAATAAAAAACACGCTGACCTCACATTTTTTTATGGCGATGAAAACTAAATTGGGGTTAGTCGGTCTATTTTCAAGTCGCATAACCAAGAATTGGCTTGTGTGCTAACAATAATCAACACAAGCAGCAGAATACATACGCATTTGTAAGCAAAAACTACTGGCATCACTATTTTAGCAATGCCTTAATGCAAGCATTCTGCAAAACACGTAAAGTAACAATAGTGACTATCGTGATAATCAGCTTAACTAAATTGCCTTAACGCAGCTTTAAATCTGCTTAATATAAATTGAACAAGCTATCAGACGGACAAACATAGTTTAATGGATAACGAATTTTTACTCTTAATGACCACTTGCCCAGACGAAGCTAGCGCTAAATCTTTAGCTCATGCTCTAGTCAATGAGAAATTAGCGGCATGTATACAGATCTCATCAGCCATAACATCCGTATATGAGTGGCAAGATGAAGTCTGTGAAGAGACAGAATTCTGTTTAAATATTAAGTGCCTTGCCGTGCATTACCCCGCGATTGAGGCTGCAGTTTTAAAGTTGCACCCTTATGACGTTCCCGAGCTAATAGCACTACCTGTAACCCAGGGATTGCCAGCCTATTTTGATTGGATAAAAGAAACCACACAGCCATGAAAAAAATCATTACTCTGTTTTTAGCATCGCTACTAATGCTTAGTCCATTAGTACAAGCTGAAAACATTTTCAATAGCAGTAAATTCTCCTTTTTAAAGGGTGAACCAGAGTTGATGCCTGTCGATGAAGCGTTTGTTTTCGACTTCAAACAGGAGGGCAATAAGGTAAAAATCAGCTGGGTTATTGCCGACGGCTACTACATGTATCGCGATAAACTCAAATTTGAAGCCAACGGTGCAGTGCTGGGTGAAATCGCTTTACCCCAAGGTAAGCCTCATACCGATGAATACTTTGGTGAGCAAGAGGTTTATTACTCATTTGTTGAAATGCCGGTCGCAATTAAACAAGCGGCAGCAGGCGATACTCTCAACGTCACATTTATGGGTTGTGCAGAGGGCAAACTGTGCTTTCCCCCAACCAAAAAAGTGGCTGAGTTAACCGAGGTTAGCGCTAATGATGGTGTACTCGATTTACAACAAAACAACCAGATAACCACGGCTACTGATGAGCCTAACGCGCCAATCACCCAGCAAGATAACCTGACGCAAATGCTTGCTAGCGATAGCTTAATTTGGACCTTAGTTATCTTCTTTGGCTTAGGAATAGGCTTAGCATTGACACCTTGCGTGTTCCCTATGTATCCAATTCTATCGGGCATTATTGTTGGCCAAGGTAAGAAGCTCTCTACCGCCAAAGCCTTTAGCTTGTCGATGGTTTATGTGCAAGGTATGGCTATCACCTACTCACTGGTAGGCTTGGTAGTGGCATCAGCAGGGATGAAATATCAGGCCTACCTGCAGCACCCCGCAGTATTGATCACTCTGGCCATTATGTTCTTCGTATTGAGCTTGTCGATGTTTGGCTTATACGACTTGAAACTGCCATCAAAGTGGCAAGAGAAGATGAACACAGTATCGAACAACCAAAAAGGCGGTAACGTCATTGGTGTGTTTTTGATGGGTGTTATCTCTGGTCTTGTAGCCTCGCCTTGTACAACCGCACCACTGTCTGGGGCACTGATTTACGTCGCCCAAACAGGCGACTTACTGCAGGGCTTCTTAGCACTTTATGTGTTGAGTATGGGGATGGGTTTACCGCTGCTAATTATCGGCACCTCTGGCGGTAAGATCTTACCAAGAGCAGGCAGCTGGATGGATATCATCAAAACCATCTTCGGTTTCCTTCTCATTGCTGTTTCTATCGTGATGTTAGGTCGAATCTGGCCTGGACTCATCTCAGATATCCTCTGGTCAGTTTGGGGGATCAGCATCGTTGGTTACCTAATGCATCAGAACAAGCTGACTGAGTTTAACTGGAAACAAACAACCCGTGCAGTACTACTTCTATTAGCACTATTAGGCAGTTTCTCTTACGGCTTACAGACGGTAATGTCGCACTTTGGCTTTGCCTCACACAGCAGTGCTACGCTCGCTTCTGGCGAGCAAAATCACAACTTCAAGCGTGTTAAATCACTTGAAGATCTAGACCGTGAAATTGCAGCAGCATCTGCGCAGGGTAAAACAGTAATGTTAGATCTATATGCCGACTGGTGCGTCGCTTGTAAAGAATTTGAAGCGATTACCTTTAAGGATCCTGCAGTTCTTGAGCGGATGAATAAGATGGTATTGCTGCAAGCTGATGTCACCAAAAATGATGCGGTCGATATTGAGCTACTAGAACATTACGATGTGCTCGGTTTACCGACCCTACTAATGTTTGACGAAAATGGGGCAGTAAGAGATGACTTAAGAGTCACCGGCTTTATGCGTCCTAAAGCGTTCGCAGAGCATCTGGACCATTTAGTAAAATAACTCAGTAGTATCCAGTAGAAAGCCCCGTTAGTATTCATCTGCAAACGGGGCTTTTTTGATTTTGATATAAAGTAGACATTGCAAGGCTACCCCCTATCAGATAACGATTACAACTAGGATTACCACTATCACAATCTACAAATAAATCCGTAAACTTCAGTTCAAATTCACAAACTTCTTGTACAATGCACACTAATAATATCTTTTGCAAGGAGCACCATGGAACCCGCGATACTCATTATTACCTTAGCCTGCGGCATGCTAGTTAGCCGTGTGGGACTGCCCCCATTGATCGGCTATCTTGTTGCGGGATTTGTACTGTTTCTATTCGGAATTGAAGAATCTAGCCTGCCAATGTTAGAGCAGTTAGCTAACTTAGGTGTGACCTTATTACTGTTTGCCATAGGTCTAAAGTTGGATATTCGCAGCTTGTTTAAAGCAGAGGTTTTAGCTGGCTCCAGCTTGCACTTGCTTGGTTCTATGTTGTTTTTTATACCGCTGTTAAAATTGTTAGGCCTACTTGGTTTAGAGCAACTAACTGGTCTTGAACTCAATCAACTGGGTCTTCTCGCATTTGCGTTAAGCTTCTCTAGCACCATTTTTGCGGTAAAAATATTAGAAGACAAAGGTGACATGCAGTCACTTTATGGCCGCGTTGCTATTGGTATCTTGATTATGCAGGATATCTTTGCCGTTGCTTTCTTGACGATATCAAAAGGCGATATCCCCTCCTATTGGGCGTTATGCTTACTCCTGCTTCCGCTAGCCAAACCGCTTATTTATAAAGCCTTTGATAGAGTCGGCCACGGTGAGTTACTGGTGCTATTCGGGTTAGTCATGGCGCTAGTGATGGGCGCATGGTTGTTTGAAATCGTCGGTCTAAAACCCGATCTTGGCGCGCTCATTATCGGCATATTACTGGCCGGACACCCTAAGTCTTCAGAGCTAGCAAAGTCACTATTTTACTTTAAAGAGCTGTTCCTCGTTGCCTTCTTCTTAACAGTTGGCCTCAATGGTTTACCAACATTCTCAGACATTGGCTTAGCTGCAATTTTGGTGTTGGTGGTTCCGATTAAGATAGTGCTATTCCTCTATCTTTTGACTCACTTTAAGTTACGTTCACGCACGGCATTATTGTCTTCATTTAGCCTAGGCAATTACAGTGAGTTCGGTTTAATTGTTGCCGCCGTCGCGACCTCAAAAGGTTGGTTACCGCCGCAATGGATGGTGATATTAGCTGTAGCATTGAGCTTCAGTTTTCTATTTTCAGCGCCGCTCAATATTGCCTCAAACAGGCTATATCAAAAGTATCAAAACCGACTGCAGCGATTGGAGAAGCATCCATTGCATCCAGAAGATCGTCCGATCCATGTGGGTAATCCAAGATTCTTAATCTTAGGTATGGGGCGCATTGGTTCTGGTGCATATGACGAACTTAGAGTGCAATACGAAGGTGAGATCCTAGGGGTGGAACACAAGCAAGACCTAGTCGATTATCATAACCAAGAGGGGCGCAATGTGGTGCAAGGCGATGCCTCAGATACTGACTTTTGGGAGAAACTTGATAAGGCGCCTAACCTAGAGTTAGTGCTGCTCGCGATGCCGCATCACGTGGGTAACTTATTTGCTGTTGAACAACTAAAGCGCCTAGATTACCAAGGCAAACTTAGTGCCATTGTGCAATACAAAGAGGATGCCGATTCACTGCAAGAATCAGGGGTGCACAGCGTATATAACCTTTATGAGGCAGCGGGTGCGGGTTTTGTCGACCATGTAGTTAAAGAGTTGCTCAGCCCTAATGGCACAGCGCCAGATCATCCAGAAGCGGTGAATCATCCACGCAGCAGTGAAAATTAAGATTTGCAGCGCTTTTCCTTTCACTGCTTTAGTGAATAAACGTGCTTCTATAGACTCAGGTAAGTCAGGCCTTTTCTTTGTAGATAAGGGCTCTGGCTAACCTGATAAGCTTACCTTGTCACCCTTAAGAACGTATCACTTCCATTAAAGAGTTACTCATTCAGCAGAAGTTGAAATCATTTTAGACGTAAGTGGCTTATCGCCAATCGTTATTCTCGACTCATACCAATTGCATTAAGTA
>NZ_JBFRMK010000113.1:0-18431 GCF_041470405.1 Shewanella sp. 10N.286.45.A1 | reverse complement strand
TGGTTATCAATTCCTGGCGCAGGAAGTGGCACAACCTATCACATTACTTTAAATATCCAGAGCATATACGGAAGGTGATTTACACGACCAATGCGGTTGAGGCTGTCCACCGTCAATTTAGAAAACTGACTAAAACGAAGGGAGCGTTCCCTAACGAAAATAGCTTATTGAAGCTACTATATGCTGGCATATTGAATGCCTCAGAAAAATGGACAATGCCAATTCATAATTGGAGCCTTTGTTTATCTCAGTTAGCCATTTATTTTGAAGGGCGCTTAGACAGCGTCCTAGACATTTAAAAATTAGCCTGACACAGAATATTGAACGCCCTCCCTATTTTAAGACTAGACACTTCACTTTAGTTAAACTTTCACCTGTCATTATATACTCAATGCTCTCTCTACATTCCTCCTTAGGTTTTACTATATACCGTTTTCTTTGGGGACCGTATACCCTGTCCGCTGCTTTCGATTGAGTGAAGAGTATGCCTCTTTTTCATCTTTCCTAATTTGCTCAGTCGTTCTACATACTTTCGTTTTCCGATTTGATCCTGTTCTAGCAAGCATTTCGCAACGAATTCCTGAATCAACAAGCTGCCCCTCTTCATCCTGTGTTTTGAACATATCTTGCGAAGATTCACACGCTAAAAGTAAGATTGACAACAGGACTACAACGTATCTCATAATGAGTTCCTTGATAAAAGAAAAGGGCGCGCATGCGCCCTTTTATCATTTTAGAATCGAATTCCAGCACGTAAATAAATTGAACGACCAATAACATCGTAAGTTGAAACGTCAGTATTAGCACCAAAAGCGGAATAAACGAATGGTGGTTGTTCATCAAACAAATTATCAACACCTGCGGTTAGCACTAAGTGATCCGACACTATGTAGTTTGTTTGAAAGTCTACAACAATATTCGCATCAACATCACGCTCAAACGGTTCAGTCCACCAACCAGCCTCAGTTTCAGTCACACCGCTGATATAACGTGTTATCAAAGATGAGTCAAAATCAGAAATCGACCAATTAATAGTAAAGTTGGTCTTTAGTTCTGCAAACATGCCGTCATGATTAGCTTCAAAACGCCCAACGTGATCTACTACCCTATTACCGGCGAGTATCTTGTCATACTCCAATAAATACGTTCCGTCTAACCCAAACTTCCAATCACCGAAATCAGTTTCAAACGTATAACGAAAGTCATAGTCGATACCAGCCGTATTAATACCACCAACATTCACTGTAAAGTCATCGACAGATATTATTCCTCCTGGAGCAGCAGTTCCTGCACCGAAACGATTAATCGAATCACAATATAGACCAGAATTATAACAATCTTCTAAACGTGTATTGGTGCTAATAGTAGAAATAGCATTCTCTAATTCTATCTTCCAGTAGTCTACACTCATTGATAAGTTTTCAATTGACTCTGGGTTAAACACGAAACCAACAGTAAGAGTATTTGCAGTTTCTGGCGACAAATTCACAGGGTTAGACCAATTGTCTGAGCCACCTCCATTCGTTGGGATTTGCTCAACATTACCAGAGTTAAAACCTCCGTTAGGTACTCCTGTTGCCACACAGTTAGCCCAGTTAGGAGTTCCTCTTGCTGCTAAATATCGGGCATCCGCCGCAGCAACAGCCGCTAGTTCTTCAGCTGTTTTACCCGTTGTTGGCCCATATGTATCACGATCGCAACTGTCAGTTGCTTCAGGGTAGCCTCGCTCTGAACCACCATAAAGATCTGATGTAGTTGGTGCTCGGAACGCTTCAGACAACGTCGCACGTACCATTAATGACTCAACTGGCATCCACTTAATACCAAGTTTCCCACTTGTATTAGTACCAAATGTACTATAATCCGAATAACGTAGAGCGGCTTCAAAATCAAGCATGTGAGCGAATGGCGCTTCTGCAAGAATAGGCACAATCAATTCACCGAAGAACTCTTGAACATCATAACCACCTTTTGTCGCAGCGGCAGTACCTGCAGTCGTGATTCCTTGAAGAATAAGAGAATCAGGCGTATAAGAACCTGACTCCGTTCTCTTCTCCCAACCAGCAGCAAAACCAACAGTACCAGCAGGAACATCAAACAAGTCTCCAGAAATAACAGCTGACAGTACCTCTTGTTTGTTTTGGCCAGTTTCAGTGGTGTTGTAATCTCCAGAAATGTACTGCAACATCTCTGGTGAAACTTGGTTTTCAGAACCCGGTGTTCCAAATATGTTTAACGGAACACATCCGTCAATGACGGCAGCCTCTTCATTCAAACAAACTAGCTGAGATCCATTTGTATCAACAATTGCATCACCATTATTGTCTACAATTAAATTACCATTGGTATCTAACCATCCTGTTGGCCCAACAGCCTCTGCGACCCTATCAATGTTAAAGTAACCAGCTCCTTTCTCCACGGAGTCACTCTGTCCCCATACATAAGAAACTTCCCAATCCCAACCGTTTTCCAATATACCGTTAAAACCAACTGCGGTTCGAAATGTCTTATAGTCTCGTTCGTTTACTCTTCCACCAGTCTCAAGCATACGTCGACGCCAGTCATCAATAACGTAAGCGTTACCATTGGAATCTTTAGGACCCATTTTCTGATTATAATAATTACTTGCTGAATAAGGTGCAGGCAGCCCTGAGAAAATCAATGGAGCGAGAGGTTCTGGAGCCAAGAGCCTATTACCTGTAGTCTGAACATAACTAGCCTCTCCGAACGAGTTAACTTCACCTAAGAAGCCAAACTCTCCCAGTGTATAATTAGCAAATACCGATGCGTAGCGACGTTTACTCGGGGTTTGCAGATAGTTTACCGGGTTGTAATTATAAGAATCGATGCCACTATCATATGTTCTCCAGTCGCCATACTCTGGACCCCGAGTTACACGACCATCTGCAGTGTTCGCGTTAACCCAAGGCGGCGCTGAAGAGCCACCTTCTTGTGTTGTACCATCTTCATAAGCGCGAAGCTCATACTCGGAAAATGAACGGTCACCTTGAAATGCTTCGCCTTGGTCACTATATCCAAGTGCAAATACAACATTACCGCGGTCGCTTGCCGCACCAAAAGTCACATCAACTCCTTTTGTTGCAGCATCCCCTTTATCACTACTACTATAATTTAACTTAAGGTCGAAACCTTCAAAGTCATTCTTAGTAATGATATTTACTACACCAGCTATTGCATCAGAGCCATAAGTGGCTGAAGCACCATCTTTCAAAATTTCAACGCGCTTCACAATTGCAGTAGGGATAGTATTCAAGTCAACGGAGGAGTTAGCACCACTACCACCAGCAACGACTCGACGGCCGTTTATCAATACCAACGTGCGTTCAGAGCCGATGCCCCGTAAAGAGAATCGTGTGCTTGAATCTCCACCATTATTTGTTTGGGTATTGGTTGCAGCACCTGCAGATGAAGTCAAATTTTGCAGTAAGTCACCCACATTGTTAACGCTCATCTTTTCAATTGATGCAGCATCAATACTGGTGACAGGGTTAGCCCCCTCAATATCAGTTCTTTTAATTCTTGAACCTGTAACTTCTATACGCTCAACGCTATCCTCTTCAGCAGCAAATACAGCTGGTGCTGTGAATGCTGCAGTCAAAGCGCCACTGACTAACGCTAGACGTACCGAATTGGCAAGTAAGTTATTCTTATATATCATAAATCTCCCTAAATGTGTCTTATCTATCTTATCTATTTAAATAGACTAATTATTTGCACAGCTTAAAAGCTGGCTTTTTACATTTACGCAACATCGAGGATACAATATACACAATAAGAAGAGACATACAATGAGCTTAAATGCCATATAGGATTAATTTCTATAGTCAGTACTTTCTATTTGCCAAAATGGCTCCTAATTAACAAAAATGAAGTGTTAAAAATGACTAGAACAAAGACTTATATCTAATTTTATAAGGCGAACTGATGCAAATACAGAAGAGACAGCCCCCCCTCTGAAAACCCCAAACCATTGATTAATAGTTAAAATAAATTTTTTTTAAGACAATTTATATTCAATAGGTAACCTCTGTTCCCTTTCCAATAAGCAGCAGATTTTGATACGAAGGCTTGTGCAAACATAAGCATAGCGGATGGCTAAAACGTTGGGTCGTGATGAAATTAACATAACATTGCTTAATACATAGACTTAAATAAAAACGCTAAGCAGATATGTGAAAAGGCGGAAATAAATAGGTTAAAGCATTAATATAGTTGGAATAATTTTTACTTCACCTATATCAACACTCTAAACACTGCTTTATTTTAGGCGTGACTTCCATTAACAGAGTTAAAATTAAATTTCATACTTTTGACTTACGGACGTAGCACGTACTTGATTACCGATTGAGCTAATTTTATCTAAAAAGCGTTAAGCTAGATCGAACCTCTTCTCAAAGCTATCCGTATTGCGCAAGCAGTAGCTTTACACTCATGGCAATAGACATAATAACCACTAATGGCTTGATTATTTTGGTCCCTTTAGTGACCACTAAACGTGACCCTAATGTTGCTCCTATTGCTTGACCAACAAGCATGACTGCGCCAAGCATCCAGAAAACTTTACCGCCAATGGCAAAGAAAGTGAGTGATGCAATATTAGTGGAAAAGTTAAGTACCTTGGCGTGGGCCGTCGCTTTTGCTAAACCAAAACCAGCAAGTGACACAAATGCTAAAGCAAAAAAACTACCAGTGCCGGGGCCAAAAAAACCGTCATAAAAACCAACGCCTAACGCCGCTGTAAAGGCAAAAACTGCAGGCGTAAGTACTTGATGCTTGTCCTCTTCACTTATTTTCTTTGAGAATAGAAAGTAAGCACCTATCCCTAGAATAAGAAACGGCAACATCACCTCAAGAAACGCTGTATCTATCATCTGCACAGCAATAGTGCCAAGAGCTGCACCAACAAACGCGCAAGCGATGCTGAGCCTCATATCCGCTAGGCTAACAAGGCCTTTACGAACGAAATACATACTGGCAAAAAAACTTCCACCGCAGGCTTGTAACTTATTGGTGGCTAGAGCTGCTGTTGGCGGTAATCCCGCCCACATAAGAGCTGGAATAGTCAGCAAGCCACCGCCTCCAGCAATCGCGTCGATAAAACCGGCTAATATTGCCACAAAAAATAGTAGAGCAATTAACTCTAGAGTAAGTTCGATTGTCATGCAGATTACAGCTCAAGTCATTAAGTGCAGCTATTAAACGAGGTTTGCAGTAGAAACACAAAGGAGTTATCGTATATTTAGCGTGAGCAAAACTCACACAAGCATTAATAAGGTATGACGAATGTACGCACATCTTCCGCCACTTAACTCACTAAGAGCATTCGAATCTGCTGCGAGGCTCATGAGTTTTACGCTTGCTAGCAAGGAACTATTTGTTACCCATGGTGCTATTAGCAAACAAGTAAAAATATTAGAAGAGTATGTAGGCATGCCGCTTTTTATACGGCAACACCGCAGCCTAAGACTTACTGATGAAGGGGAAATGTACTTCGTCAGCGTTCAATCAGCGCTGCAAACAATAAATAGCGCTAGCGCTGATTTGATGATTCAGCCATTACAGGCACAAACACTGGCGATTAATGTGTTGCCAAGTTTAACCATAAGCTGGCTTATTCCTAGAATGGAGCAGTTTAAATCACGCTTTCCACACCTTTATGTTGATCTGTCGATTGGTGATTTTGAGGTTGATTTCGCCAGTGCGAAGTATGACATTGCGGTACGCAGCGCGACAAGTACACCGAAAGGTGCCAATGTAATGAAGTTAATGGATGAAGATCTATGTCTTGTTTGTTCTCCAGAAATGAGTCTGCAACTAACCTCTTTGGAAGCTATCAACCAAATGACACTGCTCAAACACACGACTCGGCCCGATCTTTGGCATGTCTGGGCTGAAGATGTTGGCATAAAACTCACCACTGAGAACAAGTTTGGTGTAGAGCACTTCTATATGCTGAGCCAAGCTGCAGCCAGTGGTATGGGAGTGGCGCTCATTCCGCGTTTCTTTATTGAACATGAACTCGCCAGTGGCAAACTAGTCATCCCGTTTGACGCTAAATTTACCAGCCCATACAGTTATTACTTATTGACGCCAAAATCGAGCAACCTATCATTAAAGGTACAATCATTTATTGATTGGTTACTGGAAATATTTCAACCTTATCGTAATTGATAAAGCGGGCTTTAATTAGGGACAGTTACCCCCGACCTACTTCAGCATAATCACTGAAGTAGTATGAGGACACTCTATAGCTCTAAAACTCCTCTACAACTAAATCGAACAACTCTAAATAGTTCATTCCAGGTTGAACACTTATTTCAAATCGCAACACCTTTTGGCACACATCATAGAGCGCCTCTCCGAACCATTCTCGGTCAAATGCATCAAGTGCTTGTATGATCCCTGCTTGCCCTAGATCGCCCTTTAGATTGCCTGGAGTTAATGCATCGATAAAGCTCGCCACCAGACCATAAAGATCTTTCTCTGCCGGTCCCTCAACATCCCAAAGTGTTGGATCGGCATATTGACTTGCGTAATGACTTGCGGCGATATCTAAACCGATTCCAAAATTGACCAATATTGCTTTATTTGGATTACAGATAATATTTTTAGGACAGATGGCACCGTGGTAGATATCCATTTGGTGCATATACTGCAAGCCAGTAATTAACTGGGTAAACCACATTATTGGTTGACCCAGCTCAATATCGGTTAGCTCATCGATAGAGACCCCATATTCCCAAGCTCTGGCAATGAACAACTCTTCACTTTGCGGCAACTGTCCAAAACTAAGCACTTTCTCTATATGAGGGTGATACACTTTTGCTAAGCTTCGGTAGATGTTACTCAACATAGGCCAAGTCGCTTCTACACTGCTGTATATTGACACACCACACTGATATTGGCCTTGCAGGTGTTTTGCGCGCCAAAACTGACTGGTGTTGGTGGCTGCGATAAACTGTTGTAGCTCAAAATGGTGATCAATGATTGCCCCTTTGGTAACATCAATCTTTTCTGGAACCGTGTCACAAACTCCTTGATCAATCAGCGCTGACAGATCACACCGCAACGCATCTAAATCAGTTGTTTCTCCCGCTACAGCCGCTCTGTACCACTGGTAAACTCGAGGCTGCTTTGTTTGCTCCGCCAGCGCTAGGAACCCTTGCGCGTAAGCTTTAATATCGCTACTAACACTCAATGTGTCCTTAATGTCGATAAACTCAACATCACCCATGTCAGTCACAAATACACAGTTACTTGTCCAGCCGCTAACCGTGAAACCGCGGCGATGGATCTGTTGTAATCCAGACACACTTCGGCGCAAGATCTCCAGTAGTTGATAAGTGGTCATCTGCTCAGACTCAAGTACGTTGAGCGGTACACCACGAGGCATACGAATAGGCAGCACTAATTGCTCACCATCTTGTATTAATGGCGCACAATACGGCACACCACTGCAGCCTGATAATGCTTGTAAACGTTGGAATTCGCTTCTTAACTGAGCCTCATGGGTTTCAGACTGGCTGCGTTCTGCAAACTGAGTCGGGATCAATACTTTCAACAACCAAGGCGCAGTCCATTCACCCGGGTTATATTCGGCTTGCCAAACTTCTAGACCACTTTGAATAAACAGACATTTTAGTTTGGTAAAATCTTGAATTTTGTTATTTCGCTGCTCAACAATTGCCACTTGGCCGATAGTTTCAAGTACCAACTCTTTTTGCGTATCGGTAACTTGGTGTTTTCTCGGTGCAGTCAGCCCCCACTCTTTAGTGAGCGCTGCAACTATCTGCTTTGGCGTGTAGATACTTAATGAGCCTTGATGCTTCTCAAGTTCAATCTCTTCGCCCTTTCGACCAGTAATAAATACCATACCTTGGCACCAAGGCGCATAAACACCGACAGGGATTTTATGCTTGACGTTACCCGCTAAAACGCGCGCGACATAGTTGGCTTTCGCTAAGCTATTATCGACTTCTCGTCCATCAAGAGACCATGCATGTAATCCTGCATCTAATCGGCCTATGTAACCTTTAACATCGACGACATATACGCCCCATTCACCAATAACGAGTGCATCGACTTCCATTGCTTGACCCGATTTAGTCGGGATCTCAACATTGGTCAATAAAATGTAGTCTTCAGGGAGCTCATCAGCCAACAGGGAGAATGCCCAACGTTCGGCATCATTAACCGGAGTTCCAAAACTAATCATTCTTGCCATTCTTATCTCCTTCAGTGGCAATTATATTATCTTCAACATTCTCAACGTCTGGACACAAAAAAGCCACTTATTTAAGTGGCCTTTTTTAAAACTAACATCTTGCGCTTAATTTATGCGCAATTTAGTGTTTGCAGTCATCGCTGCATTCGTGGTCATCTTCAGCGAACTCATCGTCGCCCTCTTGATCCTGCATAACGCCCCAGCCATCAGTGACACCACCAAACTCTTGTGCAAACTCATGCAGGCTAAGCTCTTGCTCTACTATTGTATCGTACTCAGGGATCATATTCAGACATACAATCAATTCCCACTTACCAGAGTCATCATTCAATAGAAGCTCGATCTCGCCTTCTAAGTCTGATTTACCTAACTCTTCAATCGCAGACTCTGCATCGCGTTGGTCTTCAAATACCAAGAAAAAATCAACATCAAGTGCAACCGATAGGTCGATACCTGCATCGGCCATCGCTGCAAGCATTTTGCCGTTGTCATCATCTGGAAACTGCATATAAACCTCGTTTGATTGTTAAGCTTCGGCAATAATCTGCACAGATTCACCGTTAAAGCTAACCACTTCACCAGCAATCACTTTTTTACGTTTTCGGGTTTCAACTTCACCGTTAACAGTCACCATACCTTCAGAAATAACATGCTTGGCTTCTCCGCCACCGCCTATCATTCCTTGTACTTTAAGTACTTTGTATAACTCAATGTATTCTTCGCCTGACTTTAATGTCAGCGTTGGAGTATCTGAACTCACTGTAATTCGCCTTTAAATAACTAAACTGACGGTATTATAACACTCTATTGGCATCCAACCTGAAAGCTTTTATTGAGATGATACTCTTTCTGCGACCAGCAACCCATATAAGCGTTCATCTAGCCATGTATCACCGACTTTCCAGTTTTGTCTCAGTAAGCCTTCCTGAATAAAACCACACTTATCAAGTACCTTTGTGGACGCTATATTATGCTTTGCACAATGAGCAATCAATTTATGCGGCTTATGCGCTAGGCATACCCAATCAACCAATGCGTTGAGCGCTTCACTAGCATAACCTTGACCATGGGCCTCAGTATGCAACATATAACCGACCTCTAGCTGCCCTAAAGCCTCGCTGACATTATGCAAGCTAATAAAGCCCACAAATAAATGTTGATGAACATCTTCAATCAGCAATAATAACGTGTCGTCTTCTTCCAAATTATTTGGTGTAATAATACGCTCGAACTTTTGTCGTATTACCGGCTCTGATTGAGGTTTACGCACATACTTATTCAACTCTTCACTTGAATGAGTATAGAGAAAGTTATCCCAATCACTGCTGACAACACTCCTTAATCTAAGTCTATCGGTGTACAGTTCGAGCATATATTGTCCTACTTAACCACAAACAAATGCTTATTAGCCTCTGCTTGTTACTTCTAACAAATGGTAACCAAACTGAGTCTTAACAGGGCCTTGAACTTCGTTCAGAGGCGCGCTAAACACAACTTCGTCAAACTCTTTAACCATCATGCCTGGGCCAAATGAGCCTAGATCGCCGCCCTGAGCTGAAGAC
This sequence comes from Shewanella sp. 10N.286.45.A1, assembly GCF_041470405.1. Taxonomy (NCBI): domain Bacteria; kingdom Pseudomonadati; phylum Pseudomonadota; class Gammaproteobacteria; order Alteromonadales; family Shewanellaceae; genus Shewanella; species Shewanella sp. 10N.286.45.A1. The sequence goes on along the minus strand of NZ_JBFRMK010000113.1, from coordinate 8,624 downwards.
GGGCAAGATGAGTTAGCTTTCGCTACATCGCCAAAATCGGCGCCAGCAATAATCTGTTGCTTTAGCTCTTCACATTTTTCTTCTGTTTCAACGAGTAAGTGTCTTGCAGTTGCTTGTACCATGGGTAAACTCCAAATGTTTGTTAAATCTGTCGGGCTATACTTATGTATATTTGACGATTATTAGAAAATAAAAACCCAGCTAGTATATTGATAAAAGCTGGGTTTAAAAAGTATTTATATTACCTGCAGCTCAAGCTGCATAAATTAACTACTTTTGCGATGCAATCCATTCATTCACTTTCAGTTCCATCACTTCCATCGGCAATGAACCTGAAGTCAGTATTTGGTCATGAAATGCCTTCAGATCAAACTTATCACCTAAGGCTTCTTCTGCCTGTGCTCGAAGAGAGAGGATCTTAAGCTGACCAACCTTATAAGATAACGCTTGACCGGGAATGGCCATGTAACGTTCTACTTCGGCAACAATGTCAGACTCAGCCATAGGTGAGTTATCCATCATATACTGAATCGCTTGCTCACGCGTCCAGCCCTTAGCATGTAAACCAGTATCAACAACGAGTCGCATCGCACGGAGCATCTCATCTGATAACTTACCAAAGTACTGATATGGGTCTTCAAAAAGGCCCATTTCAATACCAAGATACTCAGCGTAGAGTGCCCAACCCTCTTCAAAAGCGGTATAACCACCAAAACGCTGAAACTCAGGTACGCCAGTTAGCTCTTGCTTAATTGCTATCTGGAAATGATGTCCTGGCGCGGCTTCGTGTAATGACAGAGTTGTCATACCCCACTTTGGTTGCGCTTTTAGGTTATAGGTATTGATATAGAAAACACCAGGACGCGACCCATCAACAGCTGGTGATTCATAAGATGCCCCAGCAGCTGATTTCTCTCTGAAACTTTCTACAGGTTTGACTACATAATCGGCCTTTGGCATGACGTTAAAGTATTTAGGTAACTCAACATTGATCTTATCTTTTAACGCCATATAGCCATCTATAAGCCCCTGACGATCGTCAAAGAAATACTGTGGCTCAGAAGAAAGGGATGCGAAGAAAGCGGTCAAATCGCCTTTAAAACCAACCTGCTGACGAACTTTATCCATCTCAGATAGTATTCTTGCTACCTCTTCAAGGCCTATTTTATGGATCTCATCAACAGGCATTGTGGTTGTAGTATGAGTATTCGCTAAATGTTGATACCAAACTTTACCATTTGGTAAGCCCCACCATCCATCACTTGCGCGTGCAGATTTGAGATACGTATTCTGAAAATAATCTCTCAATGCCGTCATTTCTGGGATCAGCTTGTCAGCAACAAGCGCTGTATATTCGGCCGTTAGCGCTGCTTTATCTTCAGCAGAAAAGGAGTTTGGCATCATGTTGATAGGTGTATAAAACAAACTATCTTCTGGTTTAGAAACTAACTGAGCAGTCAGCTGCGGGATAATGCGATCAACTAGCACTCGCGGTAACACAACTTTGCTCTCAATCCCTTCATTCATACGTACTTGTGCTTGCTTCATCCACTCGATAAAACCAAGCAGACGCTTTTCCCAATTCCGATAGTCTTCTACCGTTTTAAATGGTTGCGCGCTTTCGCCGCTCCCCAACTGAACCATACTGATCACAGTGCTGTAAAACTGGTTCATCGGCATAAAGTGATTCGGGAATGTCTCATCTGTTAGAGCGACATTTCGGTTATAACTAAACATGTCATAGCTTAACCTAAGATCTGCAGATAATTGACTGCGATCTAGCTTTTTTACTTCTGCCAAGTAGCGTTTATTTAGATTATGACGCTTAGTGAGGTATGCATCTGACAAACCATCACCGAACTGGTCATTGAAATCATTAACGCCAACAAAAGTTGCATAGATTGGTTCAAGTTCTAGCTGTTCTTTGAAAAATTTATCGACTAATAATAGATATGCCTGTTCAACTGTACGTTCTTGGCTAACGACAGGAGTTTTACCTGTATCTACTTCATTTAATTGGCTGTTTGATTTATCACCACAACCTGTCATAGCAAGTGCCATGCTTATGGACAATGCGACTATCGCCTTTTTCATTCCAAATCTTCCTTTTATTCAATGTAAGTGAGCGATCTTTTCTATACTTAACCATCAGTCGTATAGGAGTGACTCATGATTTACTCTTTTAGTAATTCTGGTTTTAGAGATCCTGAAACTGGCGTGTATAACCAAACCTATTTCATGGAAGTATTCAATCGTGAATGGCATCGCCATATACGCGATCACCAAAGTCTGGCCTTATTGTATCTATGCCCGCACATTCATGAAACTATTTCCCAACCTCAATTGTTAGAATTATTTATGAAGCAGGTTCAGCAAGCGTTAATGCGTACCACAGATCTACTCGCTAGGATAAATAACCAATCATTTGCACTAGGTATTTTTGAAACAGATATTCATGGGGCCAAGGTTGTTATCGAACGAGTTGAGCACAAAATAGCAGATTTCAATAAGTGCTATCAGGACCAAGCACACACCGAAATATCCTATGAGCTAAATGGTTGCATCTGTCTGCCTTCAGCCAATAAATACCCAGAAACGCTCTTTGAAACAGTCGAACAGCAAAATCTTAGCATGCGTGATAATCAATCTAGATCTTGTCAAATCATTAAACTGTGAGCTCTATACTCGGGCTCAAAAAGTACGTTTAAGCGAAATATTCACCAATTTTCATTTTTGCAGGTATAAAAAAAGCCTCTATAAAGAGGCTTTTTTTCACTCGTTAAAGTTAAAGCGTTACGTTATGAACACGTGCTTTTTCTTTAATGTAAGAGATATAACTTTTAGCTGCACGACCTGTTTTCTTGTCGTTTGCCGCAAGCTTGGCATACTTGTATGCGCTCTTATACTGCTTCAAGTTAAGGTAAGCAAGTGCGAGTTCAAACTGAACTTCACCTGGGCTCTTAACGCCAGCATCAAGTGCTTTCTTAAGTGCTGTAATTGCAGGTTTGCTTTTACCGTCCAGAGACAAAATGCGTCCTTGGCGAAGGTAAAGCTTACCATCATTATCTATCGCAGCAGCTTTACCATAAGCAGCAGCAGCTTCTTTCAGCTCCTTCGCGTTATGGTAAAAACCAGCCAAGATGGTGAGCGTTTTCTCATCTTCTTTAACTAAACCTGACTTCATATGCTTAGCGTAGATTTGAGAAGCACGGTATGGCGAACCATTCTGTGCTAACAACTGGGTTAAACGTTGAATGTTACCCGCAGTTTCCAAAAATCCATTCTTGTAAGCTAAGTCATAAGTCGCTAACGACTTAGTAAAATCTTCGGTCATCAGATAGAACTGAGCAAGCTGAACCCAAAGGCGCTTATCGTCTTGGAACAATGGCACCATTATTTCAAGCACGTTAACCGCTGCTTTATAGTCCTTTTTGTTGAAATAAGCAGTCAACTTCATCTGGTATAAACCTTTATCAGGTTTTTCAGAAATAGCTATACCTTTATCTGCAACTTTCAGAACGTCATCCCACTGCTTTTGCTCAGAATATGCAATACCGATACGACGATAGACTTGTGCGTCTTCCTTACAAGTAAACTCCATCCAGCTGTAATAAGCTGGAATAGATTCTTTAAACTTCTTCTCTTGAATCAAGAGATCAGCATAAAGCCTCAGAGTTCCTGCATGGTCAACACCACCTAAAATATCGGCATCAACAGCTGTTTTTAGATACTTAACAGCGGTTTTCATCTGACCTTTTTCAGCGTAAAAGTTACCAAGCATTCTTGCTACATAGGCTTTATCAAAATCATTTTTAGCGTTTGCTTCTAGCAGAATAGCAAGTGCTTCATCAAGATTACCTTCTGTATAAGCATCAAAAGACTTTTGAACTTTTTTAGCTACACTTTGACCTACAGCTTTAGATTTACGCTTTTCTATCGGGCATTTCTCTGCTGCTGATACAGCAGGCACGATAGCAAGGCTTCCGCCTAAGCTAAGCAATAAGGCGGCTGCGATAGTATTTACTTTACGCATAACTATCTTCCTCCTTTATCTAAAGTGAAATCAAGTTGAACAGTCTGACCTGGTACCTTTTGCGCTTTACCATCAATAATTCTAGGCTTGTATTTCCACTTTTTCAGTGCTCTACGAGCTTCTTTATCAAAGAGGCGCTTAGGTTGAGCTTTAATGACTTTTACGTCTTCAACACCACCAAGTTCGTTAATAGTAAAGCTTAGCTGTACCCAGCCTTCTTTACCATCACGTGCTGCTGCTATTGGATACTGAGGTTCGATTCGTACGATAGGCGTAGCATCGCCATCTCGTGTCATCATATTACCCAGTTTAAATCCAGTGTTAGCTCCACCGGCGTCCACTCCACCCATGTTAAATGACATATTTGTATCTATGTCAGATGAACTATCTGGTGGCGTAGTATCCGGCTTTGGCGGCTGCTCTGGGGGCGTAGGCGGTTTAGGCTTAACCCTTGGCTTTTTCTGCGCTGATGCATCATCTTTGTTCATGGTGATTTCAATGACAGGTGTTTCTGTCGAGGAATCGTGGCGGGTTGGACCGCCACCTACCAAAAATGCCATGAAGACAAACAAAGCAAAAGTCACAGCACCACCAACAATGAATGATACTATTCCTCTCAGCATATTATTCGTTCCCCGCCGATACAGATATCTTATCGATACCCGCAGCTTTAACGTTATCCAGAACCTTAACCACTAAACCATGTTTAGCTTCTTGGTCTGCTTGAATTAATACTGCAGCCTCAGGTGCTTCTGCAAGCATACGTTCTACGTTTGCAGTTACACGCTCGATATCAACTTGACGGTTTTCCATCATGATGACACCAGTCTTGCTCACACCAATAAAGATGTTAGCTGAAGGCTTCTTAGTCGCTTGTGATGCTTCAGGCTTGTTATAGTCAAGGCCTGATGGCTTTACAAACGAGGTTGTTACAATAAAGAAGATCAGCATGATAAACACGATGTCGAGCATCGGTGTCATATCAATCTCAGCTTCTTCGTCTACGCTTGAATGCTTTCTACGTGCCATGTTCAATCTCTCTCTAGTGGTGAGGCATGCTGTCTTTTAGCTTTGCTAAACTGATTTTCATTTTTGCATCAAGGCGAGTACTAAAGAATACTCCCGATAATGCTGCAACCATTCCCGCCATTGTCGGCATGGTTGCCATTGAAATACCAGCTGCCATCATACGAGCATTACTCGTCCCATGAACTGCCATCACATCGAATACTGAAATCATACCGGTTACGGTACCAAGTAGACCTATCATAGGACAGATTGCTACTAGCGTTTTGATTAACAGCATACGTGCGGTTAAATCTTGCTTCGCTTGGGATACCCAAGCTTCACGGATGCGGTGAGCATACCAAGAGGTTGAATCCTCTCGTGCTTCCCATGCGCTAATGATTGCTTTGTGCTCTTTTGGTGATACCCAATTTAGATACCAGTAGCGTTCAAGCATCAATACCCACATGACAAACAATACAGCCGCAACCAGCCAGAGGACGTCGCCCCCGGAGGCCATGAAGCCCCTGACGGAATCCCAGATATCCATCAGGAATAACATTAGGCTTTCCTCTTCTCAGCGTGAGTAGCAACAATGCCCGCACTTTGCTCTTCTAGAACTTGTACGATTGACTTGCTACGTGCGATAACTACTGCATGCATAAGCATAAGTGGTAGAGCAGCAACTAGACCTTGTACAGTTGTCATAAGTGCCATAGAGATACCACCAGCCATTAGCTTAGGATCACCTGTACCGAACAACTGAATGCTTTGGAAGGTTGCAATCATACCGGTTACAGTACCTAGTAGACCCATCATAGGAGCGATAGCCGCAAGTACCTTAATGATAGAGATACGAGTTTCAAGCGCTGGCGTTTCTTTTAGAATTGCTTCGTCAAGTTTCAGCTCTAGCGTCTCAACATCAACGTCTTTGTTGTCTTGATAAGCTTGTAGTACGCGCCCTAGTGGGTTCTTACCTGGATTATCTAGATTCTTACGTTGAGCTTTAACCTTAGCACCAGTCAATCCAAGAGTGATTAGACGCTCGATAGAGATTAGAGCACCAAGAATAAGTAGACCGATAATGATGTAACCAATTGGTCCACCTGCTTCGATACGCTCTTCAATTGTTGCTTTCTGGGTAAAGATATTCAGTAGAACACCTTTTACTGGGTCAATGTAAAGCTTAGCAGTGCCTGAAGTTGTTGCTTCAAACTTAGCGACAGGGCTTACTTGGTAACCGTCTGGTTGCTGTGATAGCTGCTGAACTAGGCCTAGGTCAGCGTTGTAAACAACGTACTTACCATCAGCAAGTAGGTTGAAAGGACCAACACGAGTAATTGTTGTGTTAGTCACACTACCGTCGATGCCCGTTACAGAACCATCAAACTTAACAACTTTTCCAGATTCAGCCATTTCAAACAGCTGCTCTTCCCAGAAACGCTCTAGTTCGTCTATTTTAGGTAGTTGCTTACGAGCACCAAGGTCAGCAATAAATACGTCACGACCAGGGTACTGTGCAGAAATGTTTGAACCCGCTAGTTTACCAGCGAAGTCACCGGCGTCACCTTTAACAACACCGAACATTTCACCCAAGTCACCTTGAGCTGTTTTCAAGTCTTCCTCTAACTGGCCAATTTTACGTTCATTGTCCAAGAAAGCTTGGTTTAAGTCTTTACCGCGTTGACGCTCTGCAGCTAAAGCATTTTTTTCACGCTTTAACAGTGCAGCTTTATCACCACGCTCATTTTTGAACTCTTGCTCACGCTTTGCGTTAGTCTTAGATGCATTCGCACGGTCAACTTTAACTTGATTAAGTAGTTGATCGATTGTTTTTGGTGCATCAGCAGCGCTAGCAAACCCTGCAGTTAATGTCAGGCTCGCAGCAACGATTGCTGTAGTAATTAACTTCTTCATTATTGTGCAGCCTCCGCAGCAGGAATTGGTAACGAGAATAGATCCGGAGCACCCTGTTTACGTGCAATTCGGATACCTTTAGTCAGTTCACGCAGATAGCTATCATCTAATGCGTCCCAACCTTTTGTTTCATCGTTATACATCCAAGCTGACTTACCGTCTAAGCTTTGTGCATATAGAGCGACACGGCCTAGGTTGAAGAAGTCAACAAGCACTTCTTTACCATCAAGCTCTAGCTGACCCGTTTTAACTGCTACGAAACTACCGTACTCACGCTCAATTGAGTATGCATCTAGAATAAGACGATACTTTTCAGCAAGTGTAACTTCAGCGCTATTAAGAAGGTTCTTAAGGTTTTGAACACGCTCTACACGTGTTTCAGTGTTAAATGGTAGATCAAGAGCGACAAACTGCTCTAAGGCATCAACCATCTTAAACATCAATGGCACAACGCCTTGACGTAATGCATCAACACCGTTGATGTCATCTTGAATAGATTTCATGGTAGCTTCTTGGTCTGCAACCAAGCCTGCTACGTAATCGTTATAAGATTTTAGTGACTCACGCTCGTCAGCAACTGAACCGTACTCGAACAACATGTCCTGAGCTTGGTCAAAATACTTATCAACTTTCTTCTGAGACGTTGCCGCTTCAGCGTGAATTTTACTGTCTGCTTTCTGAACATCAGAAAGAGGATCGGCAATCACTAAGTTACTGCCTGCTAAGGCTAGTGCGCCTATTAGCGCTGTAGCGATTTTTGTTTTATTGCTTACCTTGGACATAGTTCCCAACCAATTTGAAGTGATTAAAAAAGCTTTAACTTATCGACAACAGGGTGCGTAGGCTTATTTTGCTTTAGTTCCCAGTGCCTAAGCTCGTCTTTCTATTGTGATTGTTAATTATTATCTTCCCTTTTCTACACCTTCGAGGGTGTAGACCCGCTGGCATCATTTCACAAAATGTTGACCTGTGTCAACATTTGGAATCAGCTAAAACTGTTGAAAAGCGGGCTTACAGTGCGTAAAACAAACAAACGAGGTGTTTTGAGAATAATGTTCTTAAAGAAATTCAGACAACAAGTTAAGCTATTCGCACTTATTAAGCATAAGCATTTGTAAATAATAGATATAAGTTGAAACACAGCATCTACACTCACAACATCAAACCCACAAAAACAAACGCAATAATTTCGCAACAATTTCGCAACAATCACAATTATATTGTTTGATTTACTTAAACCCTATAAAGCTATCGCCGAATTATCCGCCAAAAACCAAAGTAGCCCTCAATTTTTATACCATTCTCATTCCAATGAAAGTTATCTCAATCAGTTATTAATCAGAAATTTAAAAAAATTGATCTCAATAGTGGCATTTGAGTGTCATTACACATCAAAGGTTCGCGGTTCCAAACATAAAACTGTACACAAATAATCTAAACCCCTCCATCAATTAGCTCTCTGGTGACTTTAAGAGTTCCCAATAAAAACAATCCCAATATTGCTGTTAGTATTGAGCTAATGTGTGCAAAACATGCTTGCAAGATAGAGTTATTTTAGTCAGTAAAAGGCTGAATATGAGCCATAAATTCAAGACGCTGTAGGCAAGCAGCAAATTTTGAACTAACCGCTATTCTCGATTTTGGCATCTGACTTCGCTCTACCTCCTAA
>NZ_JBFRMK010000112.1:0-20417 GCF_041470405.1 Shewanella sp. 10N.286.45.A1 | reverse complement strand
TGAAGACAAATCGAGTAAGCGAGGCATGGAAGTCGATATAGCCTGAGGTGAGTCATGGACGGCGAATATGAGGCGATAGCTATTTTCGAAAAGGAGTGAGGTTCAAAAACTCCGTCGGGGCGTCATGGTGTATGCAAGGAGGATAAGGCCGTTCTTTGACATCCATGCCACCGCGGCATTCATGAATCCATACATATCAGACGGGCAGTCCTTCTTGTTCGGGTGTGGACGAAGCACCACGACTATAATCAGACGTAGTCTGATGCATTAGAGGGTTTTACCTGTCGCAGGCGATTAGATGCGCCTTTATTCAAAGGTAAACAAGTTAGGGTATAAGCCAGTACACCCTAACTAAAACTAAACAACCCAAATAAAGCGAAAAGAAGATTAAGCTTTAACGAGCTTATCTAAATCCGCTGGACGATAGTACACCGATTTAAGCACCTTACCTTGGCGAACAATCTTACCCGCCATATCAACATCTTTAGCGCACTTAGCGATAATGAAATCACCTTTAGTGCTACCAACAATCTCTACGCCTTGCTCGGCATAAAACGCGATAGTCTCTGCTAGCTCTTGCTCGTTGCGACACACTTTGCTCATGTTGCTTGAGTGCACTTCATCCCAGCAAGTCACAAAATCGATTTCACGGTTTTTAGCCACATGTAAAAGTAGATCTATCACGTAGCTGATCTCAACACGGTCGGTCAGTTGAGTTGCACCTAAGTGCACTAAGCGGCCCATTAATACATAAACGGAGTCGACAATCGCGTCAGCTTGTTCCACTCGGCTGTCGGCTTCTGCAAGCTCTGTTAGTTCTTCGATAGCAAGGGAGGTGTGCAGAGTATCGGCTTTATCATCCAGTGTTGATTCATCTTCAATCGGCAAATCAAAGGTTGCCCGAAACTCTCTAATATCACGGTAAAGGTGGTCGTAGAGTGGTTGATCTAAAGCGGATAGTTTCATTGGTATTGCCCTTGGCGCTAATATTCAAAAATTGACGCCATAGTAAAGAAATGAGCTTAAAAATGAAAGCTTGGTCTATGAGTGAGTGGGCTCAAGCCTATGTTGTTATTTTAAGGTCTTGGAATGAGTCAGTTAATCCTCGTTAAGGCCTGAAAACAGAAATGCCATGATAGTGGTTAAAATACCCACTTCAACATCTTTATTGGTGCTTTGTTGGCCATTAATATTGTGTGCATCTTGCTGTTCTCTCGCTTCACGGGCCCTGTCTGCACCTGTAATGAAAGGTTCTGCAACGGATTGAGTTTGTTGCACACTGCATCCCGTTAAGGCTGGCGTAACCAATAACATGGCAGCAAGCAGACATGCTGCTGTGGCAGGCTTACTTATGCTGCTGAGTACAAACTTGTTATGTGCTTTTGGCATCATTTAGTTCTCAATTTTTAAGTGCTCAATAACTGGAGAGGTCAGTTCATTGAGTAGTGGCTGCAGTGAATCTGCACTGATATCTAATGCTTGCCAGCCATCGGTGCTCATAATCTCTAATGAGGTGATGTGAATTGGGGGCTGAACCGCACCATTTGGTCTATTCACGGCTGAGCTGCCAGCGATTCTAAAGATGCCTTTTTCGGTCGTAAGGCGACTGATATTAAACACTTGCATTGCGGCAGCACTTTTTCTGAATGATGCAGCTCACCATAAAATAATTGCCCGCACAATGAAAGAAGATGCAGGTTTGTTAGGATAATTTTTAACTTGAGCCACTTTTTCCTGTTTCGAGAAATTATTTTGTAAATATGTCTGCCAGCTTTAAAAGCTATATTTTTTGCATAATAAGTTGTCACGGAGTGGCTAGGTTGAATGGTTAGTCTGTTCTGCAGCGGACGTAGGTATTGTTGAAAGGGGGACTGAAGCTAGTTGGCTGGACGCTGATGTTGCATTTATGTAAGGATTGTCGGCTTGCTAAATCAGTTGCTCGTCTTAGAGGCGATATAACATAGCAAAAGATAACAATAATAAAAGGATGTTGTATGACCTCAAATAATGACCCGATTCCGTCGCCTACTGAAGAAAAGCCGCAACACAGGTTACCTTCGTTATTCGATGCACTGCTGCCTATCATCGCGCTGGTGATCATGTTGACCGCTGCGGTGTACCTATTCTCATCCGACAGTTCTTATGGTGCCAACCAGATTGCATTGATCATGGCGGCGTGTATTGCTTTGGTGATCGGCTGGAAAAATGGTTATAGCTGGAACGAGATGGAGAAGGGGATTGTACGCAGTATTGGCGTGGCAACTGGTGCTTTACTGATCCTGTTTACGGTTGGTTCGCTAATTGGTACCTGGATTTTAGCTGGTACAGTGCCGACGATGATCTACTACGGCATGTTGATCCTCAATCCTGAATATTTTTATGCGGCTTGCTGCCTATTATGTGCCGTGGTTGCTATCAGTATCGGCAGCTCTTGGACTGTTGCGGGCACCTTAGGTATTGCATTAGTGGGCGTGGCATCAGCCATGGGACTCAGTGTTGAAATTACTGCTGGTGCCATTATCAGTGGCGCTTACTTTGGTGACAAGATGTCACCAATGTCAGATACCACTAACTTAGCTCCTGCAGTGGCGGGCACTGATATTTTCTCCCATATTCGCCATATGGTATGGACTACCGTACCGAGCATAATTATTGCGCTGATTATCTTTTTGTTTATTGGTTTAAACAGTGAAGCGACGACCAACAGCAGCAACTTTGAAACCACCTTGTCCTTGATAGAAGCCCAGTTTGCACCGGGCTTACACCTGCTATTACCATTATTGGTGGTATTGTTCCTCGCATATAAGAGAATGCCGGCGTTTCCAACGGTAATTATTGGCACTATAGCTGGTGCTATTTGCGCTGCAATTTTTCAGTTTGATGGGGTAGTTGCACTAGCACAAGATGACACGCTATTACCTGTGGTTGCATTGGTGAAAGGCATTTGGATAGCCATGTTTAATGGTTATAGCGCTAACACTGGTGATGAAGTGCTAGATAGTTTATTAAGCCGCGGCGGTATGAGCAGTATGATTAATACAGTGTGGCTGATCTTATGCGCAATGACATTCGGTGGCATCATGGAAGTGACAGGCCTGCTTAAACGGATACTGCAGGGCATTTTAGTTGGGGTTAAATCAAGTGGTAGCCTAATTATTACTACCTTAGCCAGCTGTATTGGCGCTAACTTGATCACCGCCGATCAGTTTATTGCCATCGTATTGCCGGGACGCATGTTAAAAGTGGAGTACGCCAAGCGTGGCTTGGCGCCAGTGAACCTGAGCCGAGCATTGGAAGATTCAGCCACTATTACCAGCCCACTGATCCCGTGGAATACTTGTGGCGCTTACATGGCTAGCACACTTGGCGTTGCGACTATTGCCTATCTGCCCTACGCTTTTTTTAACTTAGTGTGCCCGTTTATTAGTGCCGCTTATGCCCATTATGATTTTAAGATTGAGCGTTTAGAGCCTGAATTGGAAGAGGCAACCGCGTAACCATTTTGACTGTCAGATAAGGCCGAGTATTTTAAAATACTCGGCCTTTTTTTTATGAGGATTTAGTTGTCTATTTGCCACTGTCTTTGGTTGTTCATCTCAGTGATCAACACTTGAAAGCTATGTTGATTGTGTAGATAGTCAAAGCTTGGGTGACGTAGTAATAATTCGCTGTTAAGTAAGCCCTGATTAATCGCCTGGATCAGATAGCGCAAGCTATCATCAGTTTGCTGTTGATGAGCGTAAATTAACGCTAATGACAAGCTGTCTTCTGCTCTGTCCGAACCGTTAGTGAGTCGGAGTTTGTACTGCTCAATCAGTGAGGGGGCAGCGAGATCTTGCTGGCTTAGATAAAGCAGTAGCTCAGCATGTTGGCGGGTATGGTTGTTGCTGCTGTTAATGTATGGGGTAATCGTTTTCGCTGCCAATTCAAATTGCTGCTGATATAGATAGCTTTGCGCTAGACCATAGTGATATTGGAACTGCTGTGGCTGTGATAACAGCAACTGACTAAAGTGACTTTGCGCCGCAGCTAATTGCCCCTGTTGCAGCAGCCAAAGGCCAAGCGTGGTGTTGCCAAGCACTGAGTCAGGCTGCAACAGCAATGCTTTGTCGAGCCATTCTCTAGCTTGTGAATATTGGGTGAGTGCGAGTAAGGTTTGTGCCTTGTGAACCATGCTAACGCTGTTGGTGTTATCTCTATCGAGTGCTTTATTGTTCCAATACAACGCCCGTTGTAACTGGCCCATTTCACGATAGATAAAGCCTAAGTTTGACATCGCTTCGCTAAAACCACTTGGCTTTTGCAGCGCTTTTAGATTGGCATTGGCGGCTTTAGTTAACCAGCCCTTATTGTAGTAAGCCAGTCCTAGCGCTTTATAAGCTTGAGCCAAATTGGGATCGAGTGCTATCGCTTTATAGGCGGCATCGATGGCTAACTGTTGCCAATGATCGTCACCGTTAAACTGAAATACCCCTTGGCTGTAAGCATCTGATAGCCCGGCATAAGCTTTGGCCATATTGGGGTTGATTTTTATGGCGGATTTGAACAGTTTTATAGCATTTAAGTTATCTGCTTGGCGATAGCGATGATAGTAATCTAGCGCTTTACGATAAAGCTCATTATCAAAGCCTTGGGCTTGTTGATCTGCCATGGTCTCGCTGAGTGATTTAGGAATATTATGGCTAGAGGAGATAAGCAGGGCGATGAAGGCAAACAGTACCACAATTGTGGCAAGCCCCAGTGAGGTAACCTTCCAAAATAAAGGATAACCGTGGCCAGCTTTAGGGCTGACATAGCTATCATTGGCTAAGCTTAACTTTACGCCTAAGGAGGAGTCGGCTATCGGCGTTTTGTTTACCTCACTAATCATGCGGTAACCACGGCCTCTGATCGCTTCGATATATTTGGGCTGTGAGGCGTTATCTCCTAGTGCTCGCCTTAGTAGCTTTACCCGTTGCTTCAATGTTTCATTACCAACTACTGTATCGGGCCAGACCTTTTCGACCAGTTGTTGTTGGCTTAATATCGCTGGAGCTGCTGCTAAAAGTGTACAAAGTAGCTGATAGCTTAACCAAGGCAGTTTTAGTTCTTCGGCGTCATTACGAACAAGTGTTCCAAGCTGGGTGTCTAACTTAAAGTCAGCAAATTGGTAGTGATAATTGATAGTGCCATCCTATAGCGTGCCCAGTGATTGGACGTTATCTTGGTAAATGACATTTGCTGCATATCCACAACTTAAATGCAGTGACCATTAGAGTCAGCTTTAGCTACTTGAGCCTATACTAAATATCTACTTTACCCATGTTTCACCAACTGACAACTGCTTTCACCAAGCTTCACCAAGATTTACTTAGCCTTTCACCGAGCAATTTGCAGCTGTTTTACAAAAAAGCCCCTTTGATCATCATCAAAGGGGCTGCTCTATAGATATGTTGAGTTAGAGCTTAGCGAGGAAAAGGGTTAGCGTTTTGCGTATTTGTCGATGAGTTTTTCAAGGTAAGGCTGGATCTCTTTATCTCCCCAATCGAGGTAGCCGCGCAAAAAGCCAATAAGGTTGCCCGAGCCGTCAAATACATAAGTGGCAGGGACAATATCTGCAGGCATGACCTGGCCGATGTTCATTTCAGGATCTAGCCAAGTTTGATAGTAACTAAGGTCGTGACGTTCTAAGAATGCCGCCACTTTATCGCTCTCTTCATCAATCGATATCGGCAGTACAAAAAGGTCATTGTTGATGTTGGCTTGACGAATAGCTTCCATCTGTGGGATCTCTTTAATACAGGGTGAGCACCAAGTCGCCCACAGGCTAACGAGTACCACTTTGCCATCAAACTGTTTTAGGTTTACAGCGTCCCCTTTGGTATCGCTAAAACTAACATCGGGCACCTGCCTTGCTGCGCTCATCTCGACAAATCGCGACATGATCATAGGTTTTTCAATCGGTTCGCCAGTATCGTAGACTTTGTTAGTCGGTACCGATGCCTGCGTAGAAAAAACCAAACCTAAACTAAGGCTGATAAAAGCCACCGATGAGAGAAGCCGCTGTTTGGCATTAAAGCCTTTATGTATACCTAACTTAGTCATGTGAAGTGTCCTGAATGTTCTTTGAGGCAATAAGTGTTGGTCTAATAAAAATGAATCCGCCGATAAGCACCATAATGACTAGCCCCAGTGGCAATAGCCAAAGTACAGCGGTATGGCTATTTAGCGGCGGCATATAGCGGATCTTGTCGCCATAACGGGCAACCATAAAGTCGATAATCGCCGCTTTAGATTGCCCCTCTTCTAACATCAAAAATATTTGCCCTTTCAGTTCACTGGCGATCTGACTTTGCGAGTCGAACAGGTTTTGGTTCACCGCCATGGGGCAGCGTAGTTCTCGAGCTATTTCAAAGCCAAGGACCTGTTTTTGTTGTTCGCTATAGTGGGTTGGCGCACTATGTTCTTGAGCGAATACAGTGATACAGATAAACAGCTGCAGCAATGCGATTACCGCAGTTGTGAAGAGCTTTACTGCAATCATATTATTGAGTGAGTGGCTAGGCAGTTTCATTACAAACCTCCTGATGCTGGCGGGGCTTTACTGCGGAGTTGACCATACTAGGCTTAGGCAGCAAAACGGTCGCCAATCCCGCAAACATCATTAGCATTGCACCTAACCATATCCAGTTTACCAGCGGTTTATAGCTTATTCGGATGAGGTATTCGTTGTCATTGAGATTGTTATTGTCAGTCAGTTTCTGTCCCATAGAAACATAGAGATCGCCAAATAAACCGCTGCGAATACCTGCCGCTGACATTTGCATTCCATTGGTTTTGAAGGTTTGCCTTTGAGGGTAAAGGTAGGTGATGAATTTGTCCTGGCTATCTAACACTCTGATCTGTGCTTGAATCGCACTGTAGCTGCGACTATCTACTGCTTGAGTCTCTTCATAGATAAAGCTGTAGCCACTAAGCGTTTTTCCTTGACCTGGCCCCATCCGAAGTAGCTCTTCAGTTTCGAAGTTTGATACCAAAGTAGCGCCCAGAACTGAGACAGCTACGCCCAAATGCGCAATACACATGGCGTAAAAGCGTATCGAGGAGCCGTAGTTACCATTGTTTACTTCATATTTTTTGAAAGCGACCCGTTGCACTACCGCAAGCCCTGTGGCACTGATGATCCACAGCGCAGAGAACAGACCAATTAGCAGCCAAATGTTAAAGCGATCTTGCATCATTAGGGTAGCAATGAGCGCCATAGCCAAACATATCGCTGCTAATATTAGTGCCGGTTTTAGTTTGTTGCTAGATTGCCATTTTTGCAGTGGCGCAAAGCCCATGAGTAAAAATATAAGCGCTGCTATAGGAATAAAGATACTGTTGAAGTAGGGCGCTCCTACTGAAATAGTTTGGCCGGTAATAACTTCAAAAATAAGGGGATAGCAGGTGCCTAGTAGCACTGAAATTGCTGCAACCACCAACAACATATTACCAAATAGAACCAAACTTTCTTTGGATAATAGTGAGAAGCCAAGAGGTGTTGACTTTATTTTTACTCGCTGGGCAAACAACGCCAAAGCAGAGCCTGAGAATACAATCAACAGGATGAGTATCGACAAACCACGGGTTGGATCTGAGGCAAAAGCGTGTACCGATTGCACTACACCTGAACGGACTAAGAAGCTACCGAGTAAGCTCAATGAGAATGCCAGTATGGCGAGAAAAATACTGCAGGAGCCAAGTAGTCCACGCTTGGCTGTCAGTAAGATAGAGTGCACCATGGCTGTAGCTACTAACCAAGGGATAAAAGAGGCGTTCTCTACAGGATCCCAGAACCACCATCCACCCCATCCTAGTTCGTTGTAAGCCCACCAAGAACCAAAAGCATTACCGCCAGTTAAGAACACCCATGCCAGAATCGCCCACGGTTGCAGGTAGCGAGCATATTGCTGACTAAGACCACCACTCAGTAAAGCGGCAATAGCGCCAGCAAAGCAGATGGTTAACCCTACATAACCAAGAAACAGTAGGGGCGGATGAATAATGAGTCCAATGTCTTGCAGTATTGGGTTGAGATCTCTGCCTTCAATCGGGATATCAGGCAGTAACCGCGTAAAAGGACTAGAGGTAAAAAGCAAAAATAGGCAAAACCCAAATATTAGTAAAGCAGCAACAGCAACAAGCTTATGGTGGAAATGTTGTTCGGTCTTGGGGGCACGGTTAATGATAAAGGCAGTCCAAACCGCTATAGATACTACCCAAAACAGCATTGAACCTTCATGTGAGCCCCAAACTGCAGCAACCTTATATAAGGTTGCTAACTGAGTGTTTGAGTTATTGGCGACATAGGCAACAGAAAAATCATTAACGAGAAAACAATAGGCCAGTACTGCTATTGCAGTTATTAAAGTAAAGCACATCAATGTTGCTAATGGCTTGGTGTAACTTAATAGGTATTCACTATCTAACTTAATACCCGCAACCGTTACGATGGATAATATAAGTGATAACGAAGAAGATATTATTAATAATATTAAGCCTATCTCTGGGATCATGTCTGTGCCTATTTATTAAATTTAAAGCAGTAAAATAAATATGTTCTACTCTATTTTAATTACTTGCGTTCATTTATTGAGCATGTATATAAATATTTTATCAATATTTAAATTAAGCGTTTTGTTGACTTGTTCTTATCCTAAGGGACGGGAATATGGATTAATGAGAGGCACCTCAAATTCTATAGCCGTCAAACTGATGGCTACAATTTTTAATATGTAAATTGCAGCCATCAGCTTTTTTTAGATCTAAAAATAACAGCTTTAACTCATAAAAACTTATCACTTAAAAACTCTATCTGCTTGTTACTAAAGGACTAAGAGTCTTTTATAACTCATCACAACTAATGCGTTTTTTTATGTGCTCTAGCGCATGTTTTTTCTATTTGGAATCAGGAGAATAGCGGTTGCTCAGTTGTTTAAGTCGTTCGGTGAACGGTTAGGTTTTGTAAAACATGTTTGATTTATTACGGGATGCTTAGCTGGATGAATAGCAAATCGGTGAAGCTATTTATAGGTTAAGTAAAGTAGAAGTTAAATGTGATGCGTTAAAAGTACCAACAAAATTCAAAGAATAAAACTGATGATAAGTAGGAGTGAATGATGAGACGATGGAAACACAAGGTAGCATTAAGCGTGCTGTTTTGTTTTGGTGCCATTGCTAATGTGAACGCTGCTGGCGGTAAATACAACAGCGTACCAGAAATGGGCAAGACAGCTAAAGAGATGATTGCTGATTACCAGGGCACAGAGAAAGTTAACGGTGTTAAAACACTGCAAGACTACGTTGTCCAAGAGGCAGAACTTTTCGATTTTCTATTCGAAAACCACCCTCTCTTTAAATATCAAGAGTCAGGTAACTTAGTGGGTGATTACCACATTAGTGACCGTGGTGAAGAGTATTTTGATACTGGACATAGCCCGAAATATAGCAAAATAGATGGAAAACCTCGCTCCATTCAATACCGTTTAGGGGCAAAATCAATTCTTGATTACCCTAACAATTTTGTTGGCCCAGAAAAATGTGCTGAATGTCATGCCGCTCAATATGAGAAGTGGAAACGTTCACGTCATGCAAAAACAATTCGTTTCCCTGGTGAGCATCCAGAAGTAGATAACGATATCGAAAAAACCATGTATGGCACCAAAGATACTTCTATTTTGCCAGACGGTATTACCCCTGACATGATCTACGCCACTGTAGGTACTCCCCGTACTAAATACGGTTTCATTGATGCTTGGCTAGTGCGCGGTACTTACCACATTGAAGGCGGCTTGTTGCGTGATGGCAGCGGTAAAATGGTTGCCGGTGCAAACCAGTTCTCCCGAGGTTGGGCGGAATGGCTTACCGACGATATGGCGAAGAAAATTAATGACGTTATTCCAGAGTTCCCACTTACTGTGGCTGACTTCGGTGACTCAGGTTCTCATCAAAAAGGCATGAGCTCTTATGGTGCTAAGTACCGTAAAGAGATGTTGTTCCAACCTGCTTCGTCTTACTGTGAAATTTGTCATACCTTCAAGTTCGACTTCCAAGACAAGCAAGAGTTCTTTGACGCCTTAGGTGACCCTAAGAAGCTGCAAGAACATACCATCTCTAAAGGTATTGCTTGTGAAGAGTGTCATGGCGCAGGTGGTCACTTAGATGGCGGTACTGGTGGCATGCAGTCTAACTGTGAACGTTGTCATCAACGCTTCCAATACGATCCAACAATGACTGAAAGTGCAGCTGAAAAAGGCAAGCCTGAGTTAGCGTTCGGCGTGAAGATGAAGTCTTTATGTCCATCTTGTGGTACCGAAGGTTCACAGATGTTTGGCTCTAAGCATTACGAAAAAGGCATGCGCTGTACAACTTGTCATGATCCGCATGAGGTGACTGACGGTGATTGGATGTCTGGTATCACTAAGCCGAAGCTGAAGAAAGACTGTAAAGATTGTCACGAAGCTCAGACTTTGATTGCTGAAAACACTAAGACGCACAGCGAACAAACTTGTCAAAGCTGTCACATGCCTAATATGGGTAGCTGTGAGAACTTCAAGGCGATGCAGTTCCCTGACCAAGCTGGTTTTGATGCGGTTCGTAAGTCTCACATGTGGAAGATTGACGTCGACCCAGTTCGTAAGACGCTGAACCCACCAGAAGGTGAGCCTCGTACTCAAGGCCCAGATGCTGGCAAAGGTTGGACTGTTGCTAAGAACGAAGACGGTCGTACTTACCTTGACTTAATGTGGTCTTGTGCACGTACCGCGATTTCAGATCATGACGTAGTAGAAAACAAAGGTTGTCATAGCCAGTTCCAATCAGAACTTGAAACAGGGCTGCACTATAAAGACCAAATGGAAATCTACGGCGAAGTAATGAAATGGCAGACGCCTATTAAGGAAGTATATGGCCAAGTTGAGCAAGCGTTAGTACGTATTGACCAACTACTTGAAGTGACCAAGCTTCCTACGGAAGACAAGACTCAAGTGCTACTTCTTACTGAGAAGGCGCAACAGACAGTTGACCTAATCAAGAAAGATGGTTCTTGGGGTGTACATGGTTTCCGCTACAGCCAGAAACGTCTAGATGCCGCGCTAACTTATGTTACTCAAGCGCAGAACATCCTTGATGGTTCAGGTTACAAAGCTAAATAAGCGATAAGCCTTTAACGACCTCGACACTGGACTAAGTACTAGAAGGTGTCGAGGTATTAAGAGAGGGATGAGATGAAAAAAGCACTGGGTCAAATACTAGTCACACTGACATTAATCGCAAGTTCGGCAAGCTGCTTAGCAGGTGGCGGTAGCGAAATGGCACCAGCACCAAGATATGAGCATCAGCTCAATACTATCACCATGCGCGAAGCTGAGATGTTACTAGAGCAAGGTGGAGTGACTTTCTTTGATGTTAACACGTTGGAGTTATGGGCTGAGGGATACATTCCCGGCGCTATCTATTTCAATATTCAAGATTGGAGAACGCTACTACCTGAAAAGAAAGACACACCGATGGTTTTTTACTGCGCCAACCGTATCTGTAATGCCAGTGAAATAGCAGCAAGAGCGGTGATGAAAATGGGTTATACCGATGTGAAGCAGATGCCAGATGGGATATATGGCTGGCGACTATCAAACCGAGTGATTGAAAAACCATAGAAGATGGATCTTTGGCAATCAATTTCGTGAATACTAATTTTCCTAAATGAGATGATAAAAATGACAAAAATTACTAAAACTTCATTAGCTGTTGTAGCAGGTCTTTCACTATTTATTTCTGCAAGCAGCATGGCAAATACACCACTCAATACTGAGGTTCAAAAAGAGTCTTACAGTATTGGCGCCTCTTTAGGCAAGTATCTCTCTAGCCAGATCTATTCTCAAACAGAGTTGGGCGCCGAAGTGGATGTTGAGCGAGTGATTGAAGGGGTAGTTGATGCCCTCAAGAACAACACACAATATTCAGATGAAGAGATTTTAACTTATCTGAATCAACGCGCAGAGCAATTAAATGCTGCTAAAGAAGCGGCCAATGAGCGCATCGCATTAGAAAACATGACCGCCGGTAGTAGTTACCTCGCTAATAACAAAAAACAAGACGGTGTCATCGTTACCGACTCTGGTTTGCAGTATCAAGTCGTTGCAGAAGGAGAGGGACGTAAACCTAACCCTGAAGACGTGGTTACTGTGCACTACAAAGGTTACTTAATCGACGGTACTGAGTTTGACAACTCTTATGAGCGTAACGAACCAAACCGCTTTGCACTGATGAGTGTGATTGAAGGTTGGCAGGAAGGGATCCCACTGATGAATGAAGGTTCTACCTATAAATTCACTATCCCGTCAGAGCTTGCTTATAGCACAAAGCAGGTTGGCATTATTCCACCGAGTTCCACCTTAGTGTTCGAAGTTGAACTGGTTAAAGTTGAAGCGCCAGGTGAGAACGCGCATGGCATGGGGCTAAGCGGTATGGGCATGGGTGGCATGATGGGATCCGGTAGCGGGCATTAGTCGCCACCCACTCAATAAGTTCACACAAATTAGAGAGTCACTATGAGTAGTCTTGCTGTTGGTATTGGTTTTTGTCTGGTTAGCGTTATTGCGTGTGTTTGGGGCCATCACCTTCAAGCTCATCATCTCAAACGTACTGCGCTAGCGAGCCAGGAGGCTGCGTCAACTGCTAAGGGACGAGCTTTTAACGGAGCGGTACCAGCAGCAATCTCTTTAGTGATGTTAATCATTCCCTTGATGGTTTACAGCCAGATAGGGCGGTTTAGTGAATGGGACAAAGGAGTCATTGACGAGAACATTGATTATCTGATCGCCGCAGATATCAATAAGAACGCACGAAAAGTAAATGAGCAACCTAGCAATGAAATTGCATTATTAACTTTAGCTCAATCGTACGCAGAGGGCGGCTTATATGCTCAATCTATAGCAACCTTAAATGACTTATTGCGCATCACAGGTGATGACGCTAACACGTTAGGGATGAAAGCCACTGCTATGTACTACCGCGACAATCGTGAGATGAGTATCGAAACCAAATTAGTGCTGGCTAGAGCGTTAGCACTGGACGAATTTGAGTTTCAATCTCAGTTACTTATTGCTACCGATGCATACCTTAATCAAGAGTATGAAACTGCAATTACTCACTGGCAGTTACTGCTACGCAGTCAAAGCCAACGCTTTAATCGAGCTTCAATTAATAATGCAATTTTAAAAACCGAGCAAAAAATAGCTAATCGTTCAGTGACTGCATCTGAGTAAAGTCACACCAATAAAAAATAGGTCAGCAAGACAGCTGATAGATGGAGGATGCTGTGAGTGAAAATATAGAGAGACGGAGGTTCCTTAAATGCTTAGGAGCCAGCTCTTTGATAATAGCGCCCTTAGGGTGCAGTTCTATCGAAGAGGAGTCAGATGCAAATAAACCCCATTATGTAATGGTGTTTGATCAAAATAAGTGCACCGGTTGTGGCGAGTGTAAGGACGCTTGTAACGTGACCAATAATCTTCCTGATGGTAAATCACGGATGATTATGGAGCAGCAATCAGGTGGCGTAGCAGGCGAAACTTGTCCTCACTGTGGCAAGAAGAACTGTGACTGTGAACGCAAATATGTACGGGTTTCGTGCCAGCAATGTAAGAACGCTCCTTGTGTCACAGTCTGCCCAACGGGCGCTGCTCATCGTGATGAGAAGACAGGCATTGTGACGATGGACGCATCGAAATGTGCGGGTTGTAAGTACTGTATTGGCGCTTGCCCATACGATGCTCGCTTCATCAACAAAGAGACTGATGTTGCTGATAACTGTGACTTCTGTTTAAACACCAAGCTTGTGAAGGGTGAGCTTCCTGCTTGTGTGCAGCAGTGTCGTTATGATGCGCTGATTTTTGGTGACGCCAATGATCCTACCTCTTATGTCAGCAAGTTATTAAGAGTGAAGGATTCTGTGCGGATCAAGCCTGGGTTTGGTACTGAACCTAGCTTGCGATACATACCAATTGTTAAGTTAGGGGTGTAGCAATGGACGGAACTATTGATTTTACCATGGGCTTGTCGCAAGGCATTGCTTGGCCTTGGCCGATTGCGGTTTATCTGTTTTTTGCGGGGATTTCCGGTGGTGCGCTAGCCACTGCGATATTCATCCGTATGTATAAGAAGCAGACAACCAATACGCCATTTTACAAAGCGGCTGCAGTGATTTCGCTAGCAACTATTAGCTTAGGCATGTTGTGCTTGGTGCTTGATTTGACCAACCCGTTATTCTTCTGGCGAATTTTGGTGTACTACAACCTTAATTCCGTGATGTCTATCGGTGTGATTGCACTAACAGCTTATATCCCGCTAACAGCATTAATCTCGCTTTACGCGTTAGAAGATGAGATCCGTGCTATTCCAGCGCTTAAGTTCTTAATCCCGGTGATTGAGAAGCTGCAGTCGGTGCGTAAGCCTGCTGAAATATTAGTGCTGGTTTTGGCTCTGTCAGTTTGTGCTTATACAGGCTTCCTTATCTCTGCGCTTATTCGTTTCCCGATTATCAATACCTCGGTGCTACCAGCACTATTTATTGCATCAGGGATCTCGGCTGGTGCTGCGGCAGCAAAAATGGTGGCGGTATCATTCTTCAAAGAGGACTTACACAGTCAAGACATGAAGTTACTGCATGGTGCTGAATGGCCAATTATGTTCGCTGAAGCCATGTTCATATTCATGATTGTGATGTCTTTGATGACGGGTAATGCTGGCGCCCAAAGCGCGTTTGAAGCCTTCCATACTGGGCAATGGGCAGCAGTGTTCTGGCTGGGTGTTATTGGTATTGGTTTTGGTGGTCCGCTACTGCTGAACTTTGCGACCAGTAAGTCATTCAGTCACTCTTCAAAAGCATTCTATGCTTCTGGGTTGTGTGCCGTGAGCGGCATGATGTGCCTGCGTTTATTTATCTTATATGCAGGACAAAACTTTGCAATCTAAGTTGTAAAGTTTGAATGATGGTGAGTAGGGCAACCTCAATTGCACCGCCCCTGCAGGGTCGCAATTGGGTGTTGTCTTGAAAGCTAGCGAGAAGGTTTTACCAATATATTTGAGGTTAGAAATGAAAAAACTCTTGGGCTTGCTGCTATTACCGTTGTTATTCGCCTGTAGCCAAAGTGCAGACGAAGACATTGTTGTTAAAGCGCAAGCGATTCATGACCATGACCGCTGCCATATGTGTGGCATGATGATTACAAAATACCCTGGACCTAAAGGTCAGGTACACCTCAAAGGCCAAGCGGTTACTCCTAAATTCTGTTCAACACGGGATATGTTTAACTTTGTACTACAAAGTGAAAACAAGCGCCAAGTACAAGAGTTATTCGTACACGATATGGCGAAGACCGACTGGGATCATCCACAAGATAGCGCTTTTATCGATGCTAAAACTGCATGGTATGTCTACGGTACGAGTAAAAAGGCGGTGATGGGACCTGCTGTGGCCAGCTTTGGCACCAAAGAGGCCGCGCTAAAGTTTGCCGAAGAGTTAGGCGGTATCGTACTTAGTTATGATCAGATTGATACCAAGTTGCTTGCGGGTGAGTGAGCTGAAATAGGTTAAGTGTTATGACCAAATTAGCTGTTGTGTCAGTTTCTATCCTGTTGATTGCCTGCGTAATGCTAAGCAACAACTCGATGGCTGCGACATGGTCAGTCAATAATAGCCAAGACCTACAGCAGCAACTCACTCAAGCACGCATTGGCGACACCATTATTTTAAAATCCGGCCGTTATCAGGGAAATGTAGAAATACAAAAATCACTCATCATTAAAGGTGAAGATGGGGCCGTTATTGATGCCAAAGGGTTGGGAAGTGCAATCACCATCAAAGCTAATGATGTCACGATTGAAGGCCTTAGGATTGAGAATTGGGGCGGAGATCTGTATGAGCGTGATGCGGGTATTTTGGTCATGGAGCACAGTCGCAATATCAAGATCATGCATAACCACCTGCAAGGTGATGGTTTTGGGATCCGAGCCGATCATAGTGAGCAACTGGTAATAGGTTACAACCAAATTCACGGTAATCCCCGACTACATGTGCTTGATCGAGGAGATGGTATTCATCTTAATCGAGTGCAGCAAGCAATGGTTGAGCTTAACCACATTGAACATGTTAGAGATGGCGTTTATATCGAATCGAGCAAAGGCAGCTTAGTGACGAATAACCATTTCTATCACCAGCAGTACGGTATTCATTACATGTATAGCGAGCATGATGAAGCTTATGGCAATCATAGTGAAAACGTCAGCGGCGGTTATGCGGTCATGAGCTCTAAATTTGTCTATTTACATCATAACCGAGCAGAAAATGCCACTGAGTACGGAGTGTTACTTAATATCACCAACGGTGCGCGCATTGAGTTTAATGTACTGCGTAATGTGCATAACCCCCAAGGTCAGGAAGCATTAGGTAACCAAGGTAGAGCAATGTTTATTTATGGCGCGTTAGATAACGAGATCCGCGGTAATGAGTTTGCCTTGAGTGATATTGGCATTGCGATGGCAATGGGTGGAGAGAAGAATCGTATTTATGAAAATAACTTTATCAATAACCTTACCCAGGTGAAGTACGTTGGCGATGAATTGCTGCAATGGAGCCAACAGGGGCGGGGTAACTATTGGAGTAGTTACATGGGCTGGGATCATACTCAAGACGGCATTGGTGATCAGAGTTATCAGCCTAATGATTCAATGGATAAATTATTCTGGCGTTACCCTGAAGCCAAATTTCTGATGAATAGCCCTGTGGTGTCACTATTACGTTGGGTCGAATCGCAAATGACGGTATTTACCGCTACGGGCATAAAGGATGATTTCCCTTTGATGCAACCGACTCAGATTAATCAAGTTGTCGAGTCGACAACTTCTGTCAGTGAGCTCGCTTATGAACACTAACATCCATTCTACTAGCCAAAAGCCCGTTGTAAGGGTTGAGCATGTTGGTTTACGCTTTGGTGACTTTGATGCATTGCAAGATATCAATATCGATATCTTTCAGGGGCAAACGCTTGCGTTACTTGGCCACAATGGTGCTGGAAAATCGAGTCTAATCAAATTGATTCTGGGGTTGGTAAAGCCAACGACAGGCAAGTTGCTCGTGCACAATAAGCCTAATCTATCGAGTGTCAATCTGGGGTACTTACCCGAAGATGTCAGCTTTTATGACAAGTTAACTGGCCTTGAAGTGTTGCGTTATTTCGCAGCGTTAAAAGGAGTTAATGACACCCGAGTCAAGCAATTAATTGAAGAGTTTGAGCTTGGTTATGCGCAGCACAAGCCATTAAAAACCTACTCAAAAGGGATGAAGCAACGCTTGGGCGTTGCGCAGGCGATTTTATCTCATCCCGATATTTTATTGCTCGATGAGCCAACCGTGGGGCTTGACCCACAGGCATCGCAGTTTCTTTATCAGAAAATAGATTCGCTCAAGCAGCAGGGCTGCGCTGTGATTGTCTGCACTCATGAACTGTCGATTGTAGAGAAGCATCTTGATAGTGCTTTGCTACTGGCACA
Source organism: Shewanella sp. 10N.286.45.A1 (assembly GCF_041470405.1). NCBI lineage: Bacteria > Pseudomonadati > Pseudomonadota > Gammaproteobacteria > Alteromonadales > Shewanellaceae > Shewanella > Shewanella sp. 10N.286.45.A1. The sequence continues at coordinate 2,846 of NZ_JBFRMK010000112.1, read as the reverse complement.
AGGTCGTCGGGTAGGCTGTGGCAGCCTTAATGAGTTACGCCAAGCGAGTGGATTGAAGAGCCAAATAAAGCTCGCTGATTTTGCTGGTACTGTGCAGCGCGATAGCTATTTGGCCTCGTTTAGCCAAGGACAAAAACTACTGGTTGATAGTGCTGAGCGCAGCGCCGTGGTGGAATACTTGGTACAGCAAAAACAGTGCAGTGACTTTAGTGTTATTGAGCCGAGTTTAGAGTCTATTTACCATCATTGTATGTTGCAACAACTTGATAGAGCAGAACCAAGTAAAGTGGCTACAACACATAAAAGCTGGCGACAATCGCTACAGCAACTCCTTCGTCCAACGGTGAGTCAGAGTCCATTATGAATAGCATGCAGTTAACATCGCCTGTTTGGGTTATCGCGAGTAAAGAGTTACGTGACAGTTTACGAAATCGTTGGATCTTGTTTATGGGAGGCATATTTATGATGCTATCTCTGTCAGTCACCTTTGCAGGAAGTGCGGTCACCGGTGAATTAGCGTTGCCTCCGTTGGCTAACTTAATGTCGAGCCTCTCAACAACCGCAGTATTCATTATTCCCTTAGCGGCAATTTTACTTAGCTACGATAGTTTTGTTGGTGAGCAGGAGGCGGGGACTTTGCTATTGCTGCTGTCATACCCGGTCAGTCGTAGTCAGATATTAATGGGCAAACTTTTAGGCCACTGCTTGGTCATGTTTATTACTACTAGCTGTGCTTTTGGTTTAACGGCAATATTATTGATTATGCTAGGAGAGCAATACGCTCCCCATGAAGTATTGAGTGTATTTATGCAGTTTATTCTCAGTAGTAACTTACTCGCGCTGACGTTTATTTTGCTGGGTTATATTGTCAGTTTGCGAGCAACAGAGAAAGCCAAGGCAGTAGCGGGGCTGCTATTTGTGTGGTTTCTGTTAGTGCTTATCTATGATTTATTGCTACTAACTGTATTGGTTTCCGATGTCGGGTTTATGGATAAGCAGCTGCTTAACATTTTAATTGCGCTGAACCCTACAGATCTTTATCGAGCAATGAACTTAGTTGCTGTTGATGCACAAGGCACGGGCGCGGCATTATCTATGATTGCTGATATCGATTTAGGGTTATTTGCGATGTATTTATTGATGATGGGTTGGATCAGTAGTTTATTGTTTATTTCCCAAAGATTATTTAGTAGCAAACCGTTATAAATTGTTTTCTTTGTTGAGTTTGACTGTGGCATGATTGTGAAAAATTAGTGAGTGCTAATTCTGCATGTTATTAATTATTTTTCATTTTGTGAACAACAACATACCGCTGTTAGATATGACGAGCTAATTGAGGTAACAATCACATTTAAAAATTGTTTCTATCATTATAATCCAGAGTAATGTGCAGGTTTAATTGGCCTACTCAATTGACGACATTCTAAGAGGTTAATCTTGCTAAAAGTTACTCCTTATCTGGAGCTAGATGAGCAGGCTAAACAATTGATGGATCGTGTTAACAATACGACTATCAGTTTGACGTTTTCAGAATCTGCGGTTTTACATCAGTTACTTATTGTTGATGGTGTGTGTGGAAAGGAAGAGCTGCTGGCGATAGGCTGGCCTGACCGTGTTGTTGCGGCTACATCTTTGACTCAGTGCATTAGCACTTTACGTAAAAAGCTAGAAGACTATCCTGAAGTACAGCTAAAAACCGTTGCTCGCCGTGGCTACGAGCTGCATATCTCTGAGCGATCACACATCAAAATGTTGGCGGTGAATGATGCTGAATCGATAAAAACAGCACTCATTGATGCTTCAATGATGGTTAAAGTTGCCGGCATTGTGTTGGCGTTACTACTGATCCTGTTTTGCTGGTATAACAGCGATTATCATCGCAGTGTTAAGAATAGTGGCCTGTGGAATGCAGATAAGAAAATGGCTTTGAATATAGGGGGGACTAAAGAGATTGTACCTATGTTCTACAAGAATGATGTCGAGCATCTGCACCACTCTATGTGGCAAAAGCACCTTGCCCCTGAAAGTAATCACCTAGAAGACTTTAAAGGCTTTGAAGGTTTTACCGCGACCGATGGCCGTAACTACTCATTAGCGGTTTGTCCTGAAGTTGTAAAAGGCCAATGTTCCGGCCTTGGATTAATGAATATTGCTGCGATTGATTTGAATCCCGCAGGGCTAAATATCAATCAGTTTGCTGAGCTTTCTGAGCGGCTTGAGAAGCGTATTCGATATAACAAAATCATTATCCCTCATGATAGTAGTGATGGCGACATCACTGAACATCACTACCGTGCCGATGTGTATTTTCCTGTGGCTGGTGAACTGTTAGTTCGCGCAGATCTGAGTCTATCTTTGATCTATGAAGGGAAAGATAGTGGCCAATTTTATTCGGCAACGTGTATTACCGACGAAGACTGTTTAACCACGCCAATTAAATACAAAGTCCGTGGTACGTTTAAGCAGTACCAGCAGAAAATAAGCGGTATTGCGGTTGATGTGTTCCAAGTTAAGCTAAGCCAAAAAGAGTTCATTAAACCTGAGACTGTAAGTCCGTCGGCAATGCACTTTTATAGAGCGATTAGAAAGCATGATATTACCGATGAAGAGCTGTATTTTTATCGGGTTTATACTGATGAGAAAAGTGCAGTTTGGATTACACCTGTTCTAGGAAGTATCGTGGCTTGGTATAAGTATGATCAAGTAAGAATTTAGCCATTTAAAGAATACATAAATAAAAAGGGCGCTGATAATCTATATCAGCGCCCTTTTATTACAGCAACAAGTGTTTATACCAATCAGTATAAGAAATTGATCTACTCAGAGCGTTTTTGGCGAACTAATTC
>NZ_JBFRMK010000111.1:0-8250 GCF_041470405.1 Shewanella sp. 10N.286.45.A1 | reverse complement strand
CTCTGACCCCACTTATTCATGGGGATAGAGCAGGGGATAAAGCAGCGGTTGGTGAGTGTGGCTAATAGTGTTGGGGCAGAGCATGGGTTGTTGGGGTTGTAATTGTAAGGAGCTGATAATTGCTGCTTAGGCTTGCTACTGCGGCGTTGAAGCTCGGCTCCAGTGCTTATTGGGTAAAAGTTTACTCTGACCCCACTTATTTTTTCAAACAGGTCCAAAAATGAATGATAGCGGTACCCGAGTAGTGAGCAGGCTCAGCGTATTGCTGCTCATTGCCTGCTTGTCTCAATTTACGCTTTATCTTTTAGGATTAGCGGTGAAAGCTGCTGGTAAACACTGGCAATATCAAGCTAACTCAATAAAGCACCGCAACGTACTCTCAAACCAATTCATAGGCTTGAGAGCATATAAAGATAGGAACTTGAAGCTGTTGAAATTGCATTGGCAGGTAGCAATCAAAACACTACAAGGCTTAGTTCGGGAGCCACAAGCATGCTATTAAATTCGTGGGGATCCGTCAGACTCTGACCCCACTTATTCTGTAGCAATTCAGGCTTCTCATTTCTTCGGTTAATGTTGGACGCTGACCTTACTTAGTTGTTACGATGGGGAAAATTGGAATTAAGCGAATAGTCATGAATATTCATAAACTTATACTAAACAACTTTAAATCTGTATCAAGACTAGACATAGATCTTACTGAGAACGGCTCAAACGTCATATGCTTTGTAGGGGAAAATGGAAGCGCTAAGACTTCAATTTTGAACCTGATAGCAGAAGCACTGGTGTCAAATTCTCAACTTAAGTTTCCAGACTCTCCAGAGGAAAGAAAAAGGTATAGACTGATTAGCCCAAATGAGATCAAGACAGGAGAACAGTTTTACTCAATGGAAATTGAGTATAAAGGAACTGATAATAAAACTAATTACTTTAAAAAGCTTGTTGGTAGTAAAGGTCTTTCTAGGGAAGTTTACTCCGACGCGATTAAGGGAGTTGACTTAAGTAGCCACTATTATGATGAAAGGTCTTCTGAAGACTCAATAAATCCCAACTTAAGTTATCTTTTCAAGAATGTTTTTTTAATTCGTCCAAGTCAGAGATATGAGTTTGACGGTATGGATCCTTTAGCTGTTAATCATAAAAGCGAAATAACATCAAGAGAAGGGCTTGCTAATGAAATGCCATATCCATTCTCGGTTTCTCATTCAGGTAAACAGATTCAAGACTTGATTCTAGAGCTGTATTTCGATGCATTTGTTGGTTATCAAGCGGCAGGTGGAGGCATCCAAAAGATTACTGAACTCTTGGAAAAAGTTACGGGCAAAATTTTTGGTCGCATGCAAATTACTCAATCACCATATCGGCAAGTGCTTTTTTCTAAAGTAGGCAAAATTAAAAACTTATCTCAAGGAGAGTTGGATCTACTAGTTACTGTTGTTTCTATAATAACTCAACAACTACATTTATTTCGACAATACAGTGTTCAAGTTGAGCATGATGTTAAAATTGACCAATTTTTCAATGTACCGGGCATTGTCATTATTGACGAAGTCGATTTGCACCTACACCCAAGAGCTCAAGAAAGGTACCTAAAAACATTAACTGAAATATTCCCGAATATACAGTTTGTAATATCTACACACAGTCCCTTTGTCATTCGAGGGCTACCAAGTGGTTCAGTTGTAGTTAACTTACCTTCAGGTAATATATTCGATGATAATTTTGCAACTATGGATATTGATAGCATCACAAACATAATATTCAAATATGAAGGTGGTTTTTCAAGCGAATTTTTGGGGAAACTAAAAAAATTCAAGCGCATGCTCGTAAGCGAAGAAAAGGATACCCCGAAACTAAAAGAAATGTACATAGAGCTTTCTTCATCAAGCTCTGGAAGGGATGAGCTTGATTTGTATCTAGCGTCATACGCAAGCGAGGAATTAAGTAACACGATTAAAGGAGCTTAAAATGCGAAAAGTCGTTAGAGCCGAAGTTCCTTACCCTGAACGTTTGCAGAATCTTACTGACAAGAATCATGAACAGCTTTTGAATCATAATAATATCAGCAACAGTGTATATGGACATGTTGATGTAAAAGCAAGTCTGATGCAGCTTTATTTTGAAAAGTGCTATATATGCGAAGAAAGTGTTAGTGCAGGTATGTTTGATGTAGAGCATTATCTTCCCAAGAGGCATTTCCCGCAATTAGGTTATACATGGAGTAATCTCCATAAGTCATGCGAAGTTTGTAACCTTGCTAAAGAAAATAAAACGTTTCATATACGGAATAATGACAGTGAGTTTGCTGATATCAAACTGCTTGATCCATCAAGTGAAGAATATAACGTCTATAACTACATGCGATTCAATATTGACGCTGATGCAGAACTAGCTGGAATAGGTAATGATCCTATAGTAGTTCAAAAAGCAGAGCATACTATTAAATACCTAAATGGTGAGTTAGATACAGAGAGAGCAAGGGACCTACCACATAGGCGCTCAAAAAGAGTTATGGCGTTTATGCGTTACTGTGCGATAGATCTAGCTAGTAAGAAGGAAAGAATAAGAGAAATAAAGTTAAACTTAGATACTTACTCTAAACCTCGCGAGCCTTTGCAAGAAGAAGAAGATTCGGAAATTTGTATGAAATTGATTGGAGCTGACCATCAATTTTTATCAGACAAAGCACCTTTTTCAACATGTACAAGAGCCCAATTACAAGCAATATTTGGGGTAAGTTATTCCGTGTTGTTGCAGATAAAAGAAAAGATGCGTCAAGAGCTAGACCTATAATCGGTTCCCTTAAGTCTTCGACGGGTTGCAATAAGTGGGGTCAAATAAGTGGGTCAGAGTAAACTTTATTCTGGTCGCTTAGTAGGTCTTCCTATTCTCTTTGGCCTCATGTTTGTGCCTGTTAGCTTTTCAATTTCATCTTTAAACTTTTCATTTCCGATAGCCATGCCTTTGTGGGTCGCTTGTCGAATATCCTCAATGATTTTTGTGTCTAGATGATGTTTAAATAGCGCGCGGTAACATGTTTGTCGGGCTTTTTCTGTTGGGTGAATAGCGAGGTAAGCTGGGTGAGGCGTACATAGCAGGGACGCTTTACCTAAGGCGTTAACTTGGTAACTAGACCACTGATACTCACAAGGGTCATCGACCATATTTGCTCTAACGGGGTTGAGTTCTATATAGCGATAGAGCTGTATTAAGTAGTCCTCTGTTTGTACTAGGCAAGACTTATATCGTCCCTCCCATAGTGTTCCCGTGCGTTTATAAGTGTAATTAAAGTATCTTACATACTGGCGACCAAGGGACTGCATCATTTGACTGATAGAATTAGTTTTCAGTGGGGTGCAAAGTAAGTGGACATGGTTTGTCATAAATACCCAAGCATAGATTTCAACCTGAAATTTCTTGGCGTAGTCCTTTAACCATCCTGTATAGGCAATAAAATCTTGCTCTGAAGTAAAGCATGCTTGGCGGTTGTTACCGCGTTGAATGATATGTTGAGGTATTCCTATAGGATTGGCTCTAGGTTTTCTAGGCATGTGCAAGTTCCTTTTGCAGTGCTCATTATGCTAAAGAGTATAGATGAATAATTTTAGTTTACTCTGACTCTACATTTTTACATTTTGCTCATCACTTTCAATTACTTATTAAAACACATTATTCACTTTACCTGCCCATTTTTAACTCTCCAATTCATGATGTCACCTCAGTGAACCAATTGTAAATTTTGTTGAGATTAATTATCATTTTCATTAAGATCTCGGCCTTTTTAGCGTATTTAGATTTCTGCTTGTATTAACAATGAGGCTGAAGATAGACCAAATGTTTAAACTAAAATACCCAGGATTGCTGCTCGCGATGTCCCTTACTGCTCTACCTAGTTGGGCTGAAGAGCAAGTACAGAAAAAAGCCGTTGATGATAGTGAAATGGAAGTGATTACTATCAGTGGTAAAGGGCTGATCTCTTATGTCAGTGCTTCTGCAGCCAAAACGGATATGCCGATTATTGAGACCCCATCTTCAATTTCAGTATTAACCGAAAAGCGTATTACTGACCTAGGCGCAGAAAATGTTCAAGACGCCATAGGATACGTGGCTGGGGTTTATAATGGCCCTTATGGTGTTGATACTCGCGGCGATTGGGCGCAAATACGAGGTGTGTCACCACTGCAATACCAAGATGGATTGCAGATGATGTTTGGCAATTACAATAATGTGCGTACCAACCCATATATGCTGCAGCAGATAGAGATCTTAAAAGGTCCATCATCGGTACTCTATGGCCAAGGTTCTACGGGCGGTATTATTAACTTAGTGACCAAACGTCCGGAAGCTGAGCAAAAAGGGGAGATTTGGGCACAGGCGGGTAGCTACGATCGTAAGCAGCTTGCAGCAGACGTGACGGGGTCTTTCGATGATGATGAAACCCTTCTATATCGCTTAACTGGCCTATATCGTGACAGCAACACGCAAACTGATCACGTAGAAGATAACAGTTACTTTATTGCACCTGCCCTGAGCTGGTTTGCGACTGACAGTACCAAAATCACTGTATTAGCCAATCTACAAAAAAATGAGTCTGGTTCAAGTACCCAATTCTTCCCCCATGTCGGGACGATATTGCCTGCTCCTAATGGCCAGATCCCAAGTGAACGTTTTGTGAGTGAGCCTGGCTTTGACCAATATGACACTGAACAACGTGCAGTGACGTTAATGGTTGACCAAGACCTGAATGACTACATGTCTATTCACTGGGCAACTCGTTATGTTGATAGTGAATCAACCTACCGGACTATGTATGCTTGGCCGTTTGCATTACAGGCGGATGATCGCTCATTGCTACGCTCTATTTCAATGAGTGATGCAACTGCAGAGGCGTACACCTCAGATCTGCGCCTACAAGCACAGTTTGATACTGGTGATGTTGAGCATAACCTGACGTTTGGAATCGACTATCAAGATGTTGAAATTGATACTGATCGACTGTTTGTCTGGAACGGCGGCGGTTTGATTGATATCTATAACCCCAAATATGGCGTCAATCCTGAGAGTTATCCAACAAGTGCAGATATTCCGGATACCCCTGCTGAAACCAGCAAGCAACTTGGGGTTTACCTGCAAGACTCTATTAAACTTGGTGGCTGGGTGATTAGTGGTGCACTGCGCCATGATAAAGTTGAATCTGAAACGGCTGTAGTTGGCACGCAAGACCAAAGTGCCACTACCGGTCGACTCGGAATACTGTATAGCTTTGATTCTGGCATCGCACCTTATGTGAGTTATTCACAGTCTTTCTTGCCTATTTATGGTTCTAATGAAGTGGGTACGCCATTTAAACCACAAGAAGGTGAGCAATATGAGGTGGGTGTTAAATACCAACCGAGTGGCACTGAGCATCTGTTTACCGCATCTATTTACGATATTACCGATAAAAACCGTAAACAATCAGCAGGTCCAGATTTAACCTTGCAGCTTGGGGAAGTCGAGATTCAAGGCTTAGAGCTAGAAGCGCAGTTAGAGTGGGATGAGATTGACGTTTATGCCAGCTACGCCTATACCGACTCTACTAAGCACTCATCGACTACCGGTGAAGATGGGGCCAAACTTGCTGCTATGCCAGACAATATGCTGTCGACTTGGGTGACTTACCGCCCACAGTCATTCTGGCAAGGTTTCAAGGCGGGTGTTGGTTACCGCTTTGTAGGTGAAACCTCTGATGGCAGCATTGATGTGGTATTGCCAGACGGTACCGTTGCACATAAAGCACTTACAACTGACAGTTATCACCTGTTTGATATGATGATTGGTTATGAATTTGACCAGTTCGATATCAGCGTCAATGTTGACAATCTTACTGATGATACTGTGATTACCAGTTGTTTAGCTCGAGGTGATTGTTTCTATGGGCAGCGCCGTACTATTAACGCGAATGTGAAATATCGCTTCTAAATGTGATTTGGTGTGATTGAGTCATTCAGATAAAAGCCATAGCAACCGCTATGGCTTTTTATCATGTAGATTAACCCACCATAAACGCCCATCACTAATTAAGATAAAAAAATTAATAACCAAAAAATAACCAAGACACCCAAGATTAATATAATAACCAAGACACCCAAGATTAATATAAGTTGTGTGATTCCTATATTTATAAGCATCAACACTTTCAACTACCATTCCCCTTTCATCTTCTGAGGATAAGAATAACCAAGACACCCAGAATTGTGAATGTGCATCTCCTCTACTAGGCTTTAGTTCTGGCTGAAGAGAGGAGTTTGTTATGCCAACACCAAGAAAAGCACTAGTGAGTCTAGAAGATACACCGTTTTATCATTGCATATCTCGCTGTGTTAGAAAGGCATTTTTATGTGGTGTAGATAAGTATACAGGCCAATCCTATGAGCATCGGCGGGGCTGGGTAGAGCAGCGATTATTGCAGCTTGCTGAGGTGTTCGCCATTGATATCTGCGCGTTTGCGGTAATGAGTAATCATCTGCACCTAGTATTGCGGATAGATGCTGAATTAGTGAAGAGTTGGTCTGATATAGAGGTTGTTGCGCAATGGCTAAAGCTGTTTAAAGGCGACAGTTTGAATCAGATTTTTGTTAAAGGCCAGCCTCTTGAATCTTACCAGCAAGCCATTATCAATCAGCGGATTAAACAGTATCGTACAAGGTTGATGGATATCTCCTGGTTTATGAGGGCATTAAATGAGCCCATAGCCCGAAAGGCGAATGCGGAGGATAAGTGTACAGGTCGCTTCTGGGAAGGCAGATTTAAGTCCCAAGCACTGCTTGATGAGGCTGCTGTTTTGGCCTGCATGGCTTATGTCGACTTGAACCCTATTCGCGCAAAGATGGCTGATTCACCAGAAACCTCAGACTTCACAAGTATTCAATTACGTATCAAAGCAGCGTTGAAGGGGAAGCAGCCAGACTCGTTACTGCCTTTTGTAGGAAATGAACATCAAGACATGCCTAAAGGGTTGATGTTTAGTGCCAAAGATTACCTTCAACTGGTTGATGATACAGGGCGTATTCAACGCCATGATAAAAGAGGCGCTATCAGTCACTCCTCTGAGCAACTGCTGCATCGTTTACATATTCCGGCTGAAAACTGGCTTAAAATGACTGCAGAATTCGCGGAAATCTTCAAAGGTCCAGTGGGTAATACACAAGAGTTAACATTATATTGTGAACACCTTGAACGTAAACGACGACAAGGTGCTGCCAATTGTCACCGATGGCTTGATTGTAGCTAGCCTACTTTAACCCCTCCTAATTTTGTATTATCAAACAGACGTTTGATGTTTCTGCTGTATGAATTTCACATTAGTTACCTATAGTTTACTCGCCAATTAGATTCAGCTAGTGCTCGCGTACTTATGCGACTGCATTGAGTGTTCAATATGAGGTGAAAAGTACCAAATTCGATGTTTAGCTCAACCTAGTGGGGAGGTAAATAATCTTGGGTGTCTCAGTTGTTTCAGTTGGTGTCTCAGTTGTTTCAGTTGTTTTTTGAAGTGCAGCCATTGATGAAGCAAGTTTTCCAATTCGACGTTTAGCATGAATTAGAAGAGCAAGGTTACCTATAGTTTACTCGTCAATTATATTCAGCTAGTGCTCGCGTACTTATACGACTGCATTGAGTGTTCAAGATGAGGTGAAAAGTACCAAATTCGATGTTTAGCTCAACCTAGTGGGGAGGTAAATAATCTTGGGTGTCTCAGTTGTTTTCTGGGAGGTAAATAATCTTGGGTGTCTCAGTTGTTTTCAGTTGTTTTCAGTTGTTTTCAGTTGTTTTTTTATGAGCCGCGAGCGATGCCCGTATGAGAAATCTTTGCTTGCGATCATCAAGGTCTGACCAATCAATGCGAATAATTGGTTGCTTCATTGTTCCGACTAACAGGTACGCCATGCGGGTGTAAATGAACTCGATATCACTATGTATGTTGGGTTACTGTAAAGCCTATCAACACGTTTAATCTTATGTTTTTACAAGGTATTACTATTAATGCCGCGACCAAGGGCTGTGATTGAAAGTGAAGCACCGTTCATAGAGCTTTCTATTGATGATAATAAACTTTGTCGGCGAGTTTTGTGCATTAACGGGGTGACAAGGGATAAGCATTTTGATAAAACTTGTTTCGCATTCATGGCATTTACTCATGGTAATTTTTGTTTGGCGATAAACTTGATCACCAAATGCCATGAATGTTCCTTATTATACCAATTGCAT
>NZ_JBFRMK010000110.1:0-2661 GCF_041470405.1 Shewanella sp. 10N.286.45.A1 | reverse complement strand
ATCGATTAGACCAGAATAGTACGCCCTCATAACGGTCTCAATAATCGTATATTAAACACTATTGATTAAGACAAATTCTGGCATCCTCTTATGAAAGTCTTTGTTTACGTTATATTATTCGACCCAAAATCATGGAATGAATATAATACAACTCCATTAAAGTGCAGGTAAATTAGAACTTAGAGACAAGGTAATTATGTTTCTGCGAAAATCAATCCTATTAATGGCGGTTCTAGCGACTCTTACACCATTTTTAGCTTCTGCTGTGGCAATGACCACCGCGCCAAAAGCAACATCGCAATACACCATCAACACTAACAAGCCCCTGTCTAACGTCGGTATTCACCCAATAAACATCGATTATCTAAAGTAGCTTGGCTATAGGTTGCTTTATCATTGTTCTCCGTAGAGAATAGCGGCTAGTTAGAGTGGTTTATTCAATCGTATAGATTTAGGAGTGCTTGATAGATGATGACAAAATGGGCGACACGATTTTTACAAATGGCCGAACTCGTTGCATCTTGGAGTAAGGATCCCTCTACTCAAGTAGGCGCAGTGATCACCGAAAATAACCGCATAGTCTCTTTAGGGTTCAATGGTTACCCACATGGGGTCTCCGACAGCGCTGAAACCGACAACCGCGAGATGAAACTACTCAAGACATTGCATGCAGAAGAGAACGCAATACTCTATGCCAAACGAGATCTTAGTGGTTGTGAGATCTGGGTGACTCATTTCCCCTGCCCTAACTGCGCAGCCAAGATCATCCAAACAGGATTAAGCACAGTGCACAGCCCTCAACCAAGCCAAGACTTCCTGTCTCGTTGGGGCGAAAAGATTAAAATAAGCCAAGATATGTTCGACCAAGCTGGCGTAACCGTTGACTGGATGCAGGTAGAAGATACTGAGTAAAAAGAGTATTCAGCTAACGGTATGATACCGGGATTTCGACATCTTTCAGCAAAAGCCGTCCATATATGGATGGCTTTTTGTTACTTCAACATAAAGCCGCGATGAGCTTTATGTGTGCAATACTTACCAAGGCAAGATTTGGCCATTGGAATGCCTAAATACACCAGACTGATTCATATCAAGTTGTTCGATTAAACCGACAATACGGCTAGCAGACTCATTAGCAGAAATATCTCCACCATGATTGACCATATCCGTTTGCACATAACCTGGATGATAAATTCCCACAGCCACCTCTTTAGGGGCTAAGTCATGACTCAATGACATTGAAGCTGCATTTAACGCCGCTTTAGACATCCGATAACCGTAACGACCGCCGGAAGTATTATCTTCAATGGAGCCCATTCTCGAGGTGATCATCGCCACTTTAGCGCCGTGAGTCAGTTGGTTTTGTAATGCCTCAACGACACGCAGTGGCGCCACGGCATTGACTTCAAACTGAGCACGAATAGTATCAAGGTTTAGATTAGCTAAGCTCTCATCACGCAATATACCTGCATTACAGATCAACAGATCAATGTCGGCATTCGCTAAGGCCTGCTTCATGTTGGCAATCCCCGTATCGGTTGCCACATCAATACCGGTCACGACCTTAACGTTTAATGCCGCTAACTCTGCTGAAGAGTGGCGACATAATGCAAAAACATTTTGACCTTGAGCAGAGTATAGACTGGCTAGCGCCAAACCAATACCACGGTTAGCACCAGTAATAACAACAGTGTGAGACATGTTTGCTCCTGCAAGCTAAATAGAAGAGTTGAAAATCGCATTATAGCGTTAGTTGTACAGCCAGCACTTACACTATTCCACTATTGGCGCACTGAATTAGATTCCTGGAACAATTTAGTGCTAGCAAAAGACAGGCTAAACCATTGTTATTTAATAATTGACTCAGAGTCCAACAATATTCCGTGCGTCTGGGAGACGTTTGCTATCTATTCTAAAACATCGACTGCCCCTTAAAATATAGTGATGTCCACTTTCCAACCAGTGGCCTGTAGCAACTATCTTTATAAATTGAGCTAGATAGCACAGTCTAACCCTGTTGATTCCCCATAAGGGAAGGATATCGTAAGGTAATTCTAAATACATCTCGTTAATGTGGTCACACGTAATAATTTAGCGTCGTAGTTAGACGACTAGATAGATGGCCATTTTATATAGAGGCCGTCTGATGCACAGCAGTGATGATGAGTCCATACTTTAAAAAAAGAGGCTTGTTATCGCCTTTAAGCTCTCAAAAACATCATAATACTCAAGTAAGCTTACGGCTATTAAGCCACTCGAATTAACGGATCAGAGGAATAACATATGGCATTCCCAACAGCAGTTAACAATCAAATCACCGACTCGGTTACACAGGTTAATACCAAAGTACTTGGCGATTCACCCGCCGTGGCAACGGGCAACTTTATGCTCGCGACCAGCCAAGCGCTTTCTAACGCGGCTCATAACGCAACACCGGCTCAGCAAAGCAATGGCATTACAACTCAAGCGGCATTAGTAACAGGCCTGAATACTATGTTCACCATAGATCCAGCTTCTGCTGCTGTCAGGTCAGCGATAAATTATCGTTAAGCTAGCTGCCTCTGCCGACACGATGGATAAAAGCCGAGTAATACCAATTGCATTAGAAGTTTGACCATTCAGCGGCAATTCAAAACGCTGCGGGCAAGTAGTGGGATTTGA
>NZ_JBFRMK010000109.1:0-5640 GCF_041470405.1 Shewanella sp. 10N.286.45.A1 | reverse complement strand
AATGCAATTGGTATTACTCCAAAAGCGTTTACTGCTGAGCTAAGCGGGGATGCCTATTTGTGCCAGTGTAAGCATACGGCCAATAGCCCTTATTGCGACGGCACCCACCAGAAATTTAGTCAAGATCAAATAGGACAAGAGGGACCGGGTGTGCAGATCCAAGCTGCAGCTATGCCTGTAGCGACGGCAACCAAGGAGGAGCCAACGGTTGAATTTATCCATCAACTGGCGCGAGATGGCTTGTCTAAAATGGGGCATCATGGGCCGATGACATCAATGGGCGTGCCTCGTTATAAGCTACCCCATTGGGATGAGTTACAGATAATGGCTGCACAGATGGCGCGTAAACCATTGATGGAAGATGTTGCGGTTGCAACAGAGTTAGTGATCGGTCCCAAAGCCAGAAAGCCGCTCAAACTAAGTATTCCACTGTTCGTATCAGACATGAGTTACGGTTCACTTTCCGAAGAGGCCAAAATCGCGTTAGCCAAAGGCGCGGAGCTTGCTGGCACTGATGCGATGTTTGGTATCCATTTTGGCAGCCAAGTGCCGCAAAACTACCGTGATTGGAAGCAAACGGATAGCGAGCTATATACTGAGTTTGCGATGAACCTGATAGAGAGCGGTATTATGCTAGAACCTGATTCTCGCGAACCTTGGTTTATTTGTGAAGCCCATAAAGATATCGACTTGGCCAAGCTAGATCTGATTGCAGATGCTGCCATGGCAAAGGCGATTGCCAAGCGCAGTTAAGTTTTGCACTGTTAACTTGCAGTTGGTATTCGAGATAAAAAAAGAGGTTAACCATAGGGTTAACCTCTTCTGTCTCAAAAGTACCGAAAGACACAGGTTGATGATCTTTACGTAAAACCTTTATACCAAGCTGGTTAGCATCTCATCTGAATATGACACTAGTTCGTTGCCTTGCCTTACTTTGGCAACATAATCTGGGTTAGCAATAAATGGTCTACCAATGGCAAGCAGATCGAACTGGTTGTTACTAATTGCCGTGCTGCCTGTTTCGGCGCTATAACTGCCAACTCCCACCAAGGTTTTACTGTAAACACTGCGCACGTAACTTGATGCGCTGCCGCCTAGATAGTCAAACTGCATCGCGTCGTCGAAAATACCGATATGTAAGAAAGCTAAATCACGCTGCTCTAGCTCTGCTAAGAAATAGTCAAATACGCTGCGATCTCTATCGTCGCTAGCCATATTAAAATAAGCCCCCGGTGATACTCGAAGAGCGGTTCTGTCATTGTCGATACGGGCGCAGATTGCATCGACCACTGCCAATGGGAAGCGCGCCATATTTTCTGGGCTTTGACCATATTCATCGCTGCGACGATTACTGTCGTGATGTAAAAACTGATCGATGAGGTAACCATTTGCACCGTGGATCTCAACGCCGTCAAAACCAGCATCAATTGCGTTGGCTGCGGCTTGGGCGTAATCGGCAATGAGTTTGGTAATGTCATCATGGCTAACCGCTCTTGGCACTTGGTAGCTTAGCTCACGCATTCTGGACAGGTTGCCTTCAAGACCTACTGCCGATGGAGCCAATACGTCAGTGGTGCCTGACTTTTCGAAAAAGTATGAGTGCGCGACTCGACCTGTATGCCAAAGCTGGGCAAATATTTTGCCGCCCGCTTGATGCACGGCATCGGTAACGGTGCGCCAGCCATCTATTTGTGCCGGGGTAAACAAGCCTGGAGTATTAGGGGAGCCCTGTCCATCGGGGCGAATAATCACCGCTTCAGAGATAATAAGCCCAGCTTCTGCACGGCGGGCATAGTAATCAGCCATGGCCTGAGTCGGTACTAGTTCATCATCTGCCATACAACGAGTTAACGGCGCCATAAGAATGCGATTGTCTAAGGTAATGGTGTCGTTGAGTGCAAATGGTTGAAATAGATTGTCAGTCATGGTGATCTCCGTTTCTTGAATGAACATTCAAGATATTCTTATTTGAATAATCATTCAAGTATTATTTTGAACAAACATTCAAAATTAAGTACACTCAGATTATCGCGTTTAGTTAAGTTAACCTTTGGAGCCACAGGCCGCATGCGCAATGCCGAATTTGATAGAGAAAAAGTATTGAGATCTGCCATGACCGCTTTTATGGACAAAGGTTATGGCAAGACCAGTATGCAAGATTTGACCAAAGCCACAGGTCTACACCCAGGCTCTATCTATTGTGCATTTGATAATAAACGCGGCCTACTTATCGCGGCATTAGAGCAATATAAAACCGATAGAAGCGCCGAATTCCAGCAGTTCTTCTCAGGTAAACACGCTGTACTTGTCGAGTTAAAAGCTTATTTGGATAACATCGTACAGGAGTGCATCAGCTGTGAAGCTGCAAAAGCCTGTTTACTGACCAAAGCGCTTAATGAGATGGCGCAACAAGATGAAGATGTACAAAAAATCATTACTGAGAATTTAGCGAATTGGCAGCAGGGGATTGCTGATGTGATTGCTAAGGCGCAAGCTAACGGTGAGCTTAGTAGCGAGCGTGATAGTCAGCATCTAGCACGTTATTTGGTGATGGGTATTTATGGCTTAAGAACCTTTGCCCATACACACCCAGAGGCAGAGACGTTGCAACAGCTAGCGGAGCAACTCTTCACTGACATTACAGCTTAACCTTCAATAAACTGGGCTTACTTTTACCGCCCGCTGCGCTTGTAACAGATCTTTATCATGGCGCTAATTGGTGTTTGAGCTGCCGCTAGCTATTTGTTGATGGTTTGTAATTTCAGTTGGGATCATCTACCCTGTTTGTTCATTTTAAGGGCATTGCATAATGGTTTAATGAGTATAACGCGAGCGATTATACTCAGTGCAGTAGCTACAGGAGAAGCATGCCGGACTCTGATATATCACCTCAATTCAATGCAAAAATGGCGATCACCGATTACAAGAAAGTAATTCAAGATGCCGACAACTACTTCAATAAAAACTTTACTCACGTTGCTATCGACGAAATTGTAAAGCTGCGGGCTGATTTCTTCGACTCTCTTTTGCAACACCTCTGGGCTTGCGCCGATCTCCATAATGAAAACATTTCCCTTAATGCCGTTGGTGGTTATGGCCGCCAAACACTACATCTGCATTCTGATATCGATATTTGCGTATTGTTTGCTGAAAAGCTTACAGCAGAGCAAGAGGAACATATCGGCCAGTTTTTCACGCAGTTGTGGGACATAGGTTTAGAGCTCGGCCACAGTGTTTTAGCATTGACTGAGACAGATAAGGCTTGTAAGGACGATATTACCGTTGCCACCTCATTGTTTGAAATCCGCCACCTAAGTGGGCCCGATTCCCATGCCAAACAGGTATTAGGGCGACTATATGGTGATGAGCTTTGGAGCAGTGAAGCCTTTTTTAAAGCGAAATTCAGTGAGCAAGATGAACGGCATCAAAAGGCCCAAGGCAGCGCCTTTAGCTTAGAGCCTAATCTTAAAAATAGCCCCGGCGGTATGCGTGATATTCAGACCCTTATTTGGGTTACCCGCAAATACTTTGCCGCGCAAGATATGGCGGCCCTTAGACGGTTTGGCTTCTTTACTGCTGACGAGCACGCTGAACTTTTAGAGTCGCAGCACTTTATTTGGCGAGTTCGTTGGGCACTGCATGCAGCGGCGCAGCGCTCTGAAAACCGTCTGCTAATAGCGCTTCAAAGTGATGTGGCAAGCTTGATGGGCTTTGGTGATAATAGTCACCTTGCCATTGAAAAGATGATGCGCCAGCTTTACCGAGCAATGAGGCGTATTAGTGAGCTTAATCAAATGCTACTGCAGTATTTTAAAGATGAAATACTGGTACAGGTCGATAAAAAATCCACCCCGATAAACCAACATTTTGAGATTAATGGCCGCATGATAAACGCGCGCCATGAAGATGTATTTGTTGACCGTAAGCAGCTTATTGCGCTGTTTATTCATATTGCTGAAAATGCCAAAGATATTGATGGTATTTCGCCGCAAACTATTCGACTGATCCGTCAGGTCCGTCGTCGCTTGTTGGGCGACTTGCAAGATTTTCAT
Source organism: Shewanella sp. 10N.286.45.A1 (assembly GCF_041470405.1). NCBI lineage: Bacteria > Pseudomonadati > Pseudomonadota > Gammaproteobacteria > Alteromonadales > Shewanellaceae > Shewanella > Shewanella sp. 10N.286.45.A1. Next base: position 1,588 of record NZ_JBFRMK010000109.1, on the reverse strand, counting down.
CGCTGCCGCAAAGAGTTCCTTGCGCTATTTAAGCATCCGCAAGGGATGGGGCTGGCGCTGTCACTGATGCACAAACACGGCATTTTGGCCTCCTACTTGCCGCAGTGGCGTGAGATCTGTGGTCAGATGCAGTTTGACCTTTATCATGTCTACCCGGTCGATGAGCATACCCATAAACTGCTGAAAAACTTATATGCGTTAAGTGGTAAACCCGAGAACCCATCGCTTGTACAACCGGCGGCTGTATATAAGTCGATAGAGAATAAAGAGGTGCTGCTGTTAGCGGCATTATTCCACGATTTAGCAAAAGGCCGCGGCGGCGATCACAGTGAATTAGGTGCGGTCGATGCGCTGCAGTTTGCTAAGTTTCATGAACTAAAACCTTCGCAAGCTAAGGTGATCGCTTGGTTAGTTGAAAATCACCTATTACTGTCGCTCTCTTCGCAGCGACTCGATATTTATGACCCGTCAGAAGTGAAAAACCTCGCTAAAGCGATCGGTACCAAAGCTAGACTCGACGCATTGTATTGTTTAACGGTTGCCGATATTAAGGCAACTAATGACGATTTGTGGACTAACTGGAAAGCTACCTTACTTAGAGATCTCTATCTGTCGATAAGCTATGCGCTGCGAAACGGTTTAGAGAATGTGCTAGAGCAGCGAACCATCGTTCGTGAGCATAAAAACGAAGCGTTAGAATTGATGGGAGTTAGCGAAACGCCGGAGGCGATTAAGCAGCTTTGGAAGCGACTCCCGTTGTCGTTTTTCAGTAATGCTCAGCCTAGTGAAATCGCGCGTTATTCGCAGGCGATGACAAAATATCCAGCCGATAGGGCGCTTATCCTGCTTGATGAGAACACCACGAAAGGCAGTAGTGATCTGTTTGTGTATATGAAGGATAAGCCCGGGCTGTTTGTGACGCTATTTAATACCTTAGCCTCGCTACAGATCTCAGTGCAGCAAGCCCATATCTCCAAAACAAAAGATGGTTATGTGGTGGAGTCATTAAAGATCCTCGACTACGACCATCACCCGATCCGAACTGCAGGACGACGTGAACGTATTAAGCAGAAACTGAAGCAGGTACTGTTTGAAAACAGAAAGCTGTCGAAGAAGCGCCAGAACAGTAATCTGGGCTCTTTTGCCAGTGAACCTAAAGTGGAGTTTTTGCATTCTCGCAAAAAAGACAGAACGCTGATCAGTGTGACTGCGCTAGATAACCCCCAGTTTATGAGTCATTTCTGCAGCGGGTTTAGACGCTTTGAACTTAATATCCATTCAGCAAAAATCACTACAGTGGGTGAGCAAGTGGATAATGTGTTCTTAGTTTCTGACAAAGATGGACAATCTTTAGATGAAGAAAACAAGCAGGCGCTAAAATCCTTCTTTGTTGATTTTATTAAAGAACAGATCCCCGCTTAATCCTCAGTAAATTAACTAAGCTTTTAGCGTGGTATTGCGCCAGTTAAAAGCTTAGTTATTCTTTATTATTGAATCATCAAATAGCAGCAACCTCTCTGTTTCTTGTGATTGATATGCTTGATTTGAAACGAACCGTTTGGGTCGCTATTCAATTAATACCAATTGC
>NZ_JBFRMK010000108.1:0-11275 GCF_041470405.1 Shewanella sp. 10N.286.45.A1 | reverse complement strand
TCCTTTTTTTGTTTGTATTCATTACAGCTGTTCACATGTTAATGAATGTGCCCTGCTTGCCCATCGCTTTACGATAAGCCAGTTGCTTATGCGAATTAAACAACGGATATGCTGCTGGTCCCAATAATGCACCAGCAACAACCCAGCGTTTAACCGGTAAGCCAGCATTAAAAGCAGCCTGTCCAAGTAGAAAGCTAGATAAAACTAAAAATAAAACAATTGGGAATACCACTTACCTACACCTCACATCAAATAAGTCAGTGTCCATACCTTAAAACCATTCAAGCTGGGCATTATATCCTCTCTAAAACCTAAAAGAGAGTGTTTTTTAGTCAATTTATTGCCACTAAGCATAAAAAATGCGGCCAAATGTAGCCGCATTGTTAATTTTTTGACGCTTTTGAGATTATTTAAGCATTATTTGAAGAAGTAGCTCTGCTCATTAGCCATCTGCTTTAGCAATTCTGCAGGCGCAAAGCGATCACCAAACTGAGATTGATATCCACTTAAGATCTCCACCAACTTAGCAGGACCGAGCGTGTCAATGTAATGGAATGGCCCCCCTAAGAATGGCGGGAAGCCAATCCCAAATATCGCACCAATATCACCATCTCGAGCCGAGGCAATAATACCCTCTTCCAAACATCTTACCGCTTCATTGAGCATTTGCACCACACAGCGCTGAGCAAGCTCACTTGCATCACTATTTTGACCCGGAGTTAACCCGAGTACAGTGTATACGCTGCTGTCCACCTCTTTGGCCTTCTTCTTACTACCGTATTGATAGAAGCCCTTGCCATTTTTGCGTCCTTTGCGGTCATCGGCTAGCAACTTATCAAATGCCGATGGTGCCTTGAAGCGTTCACCGAGTTCGGCTTCTAAAATAGGTGAAATTTTGGCACCAACATCTATACCAACTTCATCAAGCAGTGTCATTGGTCCGACTGGGAAACCAAATTTCACCAAAGCTTTATCTAAATGCTCAACACTCTGCCCTTCTAACAACAGCTGTGCAGCTTCATTCATATAAAGAGCCAGAATACGGTTTACGTAAAAACCTGCGCCATCTTGAACCACAATAGGTGTCTTGCCTTGCTTGCGTGCGAATGCAACCGTTGTTGCAATCGTCTCGGCAGAAGTTTTTTCATGGGCAATGACCTCGACTAAAGGCATTTTTTCTACCGGAGAGAAATAGTGCAAACCGATGACATTTTCTGGGCGAGTTGCCGCCTCAGCAATTTGCGATATTGGTAACGATGAAGTATTTGAAGCGAAAATGGTATTTTCACCACATTCCCGCTCTACATCTTTGACCATTTGATGCTTAAGCGACAGATCTTCAAAGACTGCCTCAACGACGATATCGGCATCTTTAATCCCTTTATACTCTGTCGTTGTCGTCATTAACGCCATTAAGTTGTCACGTACAGCAGGTGTCATATGGCGACGCTTAACGCCTTTATCGAGCAACTTGTATGCGTACGATAGCGCGTTACTTAAACCAGTCTCACTAATGTCTTTAACCCGAGCCGGAATTTTTGCTTTAGTGGTCGTTACAGAAGCAATACCACCGCCCATCAAGCCGCCACCTAAGATCATCGCTTTTTTGACTTTACGAGGTTCAACATCGCCAGCGCCAGTCTCTTTTTTCATTTCAGTCGTTGCAAAGAAAATACTTCTCAAAGCTTCAGACTCTTTCGACATAACGAGATCAGAGAAGTGACTTGCTTCCACTTCTAAACCTTTAATCATGCCTTTAGTCATACCTTGACGAACACAATCGATGATCTTGGCTGGAGCAGGATAATTGCCCTGGGTTTTCTTAGCGACTTGTTTACCAGCTTGATCAAAAATAATATTTCGGCCTGCACTGGTACCTTCAAGCATTTTGTTGATAAATGACTGCTTTTTCTTTTTAGCAGTGCGTTTACCTGCTAACGCCATCTCAATCGCGGTGCGCATTAATATCGACTCAGGTACCGCATCATCGACTAAGCCCATTTTTATCGCTTGTTTAGGTCTAATCTGCTTACCCGTTAGCATCATATCTAATGCCGTTGGTATGCCGACCAAACGCGGTAAACGCTGAGTACCACCACCGCCAGGCAGTAAACCCAATTGTACTTCAGGTACGCCCATCATTGTCTTGCTATTTAAGCTACAAACTCGTTGATGACATGCCAATGCTAACTCTAACCCACCGCCTAAACATGCACCATTAATCGCAGCAACGACTGGGATAGATAAATTTTCCAACTCATTAAAAACCACATGCCCCTGCTGAGAAAGCAGCTTAGCATCCACTGCAGTTTCGCATGCATCTAACATTGATATGTCAGCACCAGCTACAAAAGAATCCTTCTTGCCAGAAACTAACACTAAACCTTTTATACTGCTGTCTTGCTTTATTTCGGCAAGCATCTCACTGATCTCAGGACCAAATTCACTGCGCAGCGTATTCATGGTCTCACCTGGTACGTCCATGGTTAATATGGCAATACCATCTTCTCGGCGAGCTAAATTAAATGTCTTTTCCATTTCGATTACTCCACTTCAACTATCATTGCTGCGCCTAAACCACCTGCTGCACATGCAGTCGCAAGACCCGTCCCGCCACCACGACGTTTAAGCTCATGACAAACTTGAGTGATCAGTCGTGTACCTGTTGCAGCAAAAGGATGTCCATAAGCAAGTGAACCGCCTAATACATTAAATCTGCTCATATCGATCTCACCAATCGCGCGGTTACGACCCAGTTTTTCTTCGGCAAATTTCTTCGAACCAAACATCTGCATATTGGCTAATGTTTGTGCTGCAAACGCTTCATGCATCTCAATTAGCGTCAGATCTTCTAATTCCATACCCGCGCGCTTAAGTGCCATTGGCGTGGCATAAGATGGTCCCATTAGCATATCTTGCCACACATCTATGGCAGTAAATGCATAACTCTTAATATAGCCAATTGGGGTATAACCTAACGCTTTAGCTCTGCCTTCACTCATTAGCAATACCGCAGATGCACCGTCGGTTAACGGAGTACTGTTTGCCGCTGTAACCGATCCATGTTTGCGGTCAAACGCTGGTCGAAGTTTTGCGTAGGATTCAAGCTTAGAGTTCTCACGGATATTATTATCACGATCGATAAATGCTTTGTACGGTGGCACATGAGCCGTCATCACTTCTTCGGTTAACTTACCAGCGTTCCATGTTTCAGTCGCTAACGTGTGAGAGCGATGAGCCAATGCATCTTGATCAGCACGACTAATATTATAAGTTTTTGCCATCTGCTCGGCTGTTTGTCCCATTGACAATCCAGTTGAATACTCAGCAACAGCTGGCGGCACTGGCAATAGGTCTTTTAAACCTAAGCGACGGAAAATTGATAACTTCTGGCCAAAGCTACGTGCCTTATTCAGATCAACCAGCGCATGAGCGAGCTTCTTAGAGACACCGATTGGTAATACTGAAGATGAATCTGAACCGCCTGCAATACCTATTTCCATATTACCGGTCAAGATTGACTCTGCAACGTTCACCGTTGATTGAAAGCTGGTTGCACAGGCGCGAGTGACACTATAGGCATCTGTACTGATATCCATGCCAGTACCCAAAACAATCTCACGCGCTATATTGGGTGCCGCAGGCATTTGTACAACTTGACCATATACAAGCTGTTCAATCAGTTTAGGGTCCAGTTCTGAACGTGAAATTAGTTCATTAACGACCATTTTGCCCATATCTAAAGCAGATACGCCATGAAATCCGGTCGCTTGTTTAGCAAATGGCGTTCTTAATCCCGATACAATCGCGATTCGTTCACCTCTAGCGTTAGTTAATTGCTGTCTTTCACTCATTTTTCGCCCTCTTGTTCTGCGTCGCTAACCCTTGAAGTTGCTCGCTTTTTTATATCCCTGAGAAACCTGCAAAATAACCAACAAACAGGTCTGACCATTAAAGTGTGATCTGATTCTAACTTTTAAATGAAAAATTTTAAACACTTGTTTGTTTTTTAACACTAGCCAAAACCCAATTGAATTATTTACCATAGAGGTTGTCCATAGTCTCTATACATAATAAATTGAGTACCATCATGCCTTTGAGTCGATTTCATGCACTACGCGAATACTTAAATACCGTTATTCTCGGACAACCGACATTAACTGAGAATTTACTGATAGCGCTCATCGCCGATGGACACTTGCTGGTAGAAGGGCCTCCAGGCCTTGCTAAGACTCGTGCAGTTAAAGCTTTGTGTGATGGTGTCGAAGGCGACTTTCACCGAATTCAGTTTACCCCTGACTTATTGCCTGCAGATTTAACCGGCACAGATATTTATCGTGCTCAAACTGCCACATTCGAGTTTGAAGCAGGTCCAATATTTCATAACCTAATACTGGCTGACGAAATAAATCGTGCCCCTGCTAAAGTTCAGTCGGCGTTACTTGAAGCCATGGCAGAAAACCAAGTGACTGTCGGCAAGAATAGCTACCCACTGCCAGAGTTATTTTTGGTCATGGCAACGCAGAACCCACTAGAAAATGAAGGGACTTACCCGCTTCCAGAAGCACAGTTAGATCGCTTTTTGATGCACCTTAATCTTGACTACCCGAGTGCAGAAACAGAATTTGAAATTTTACGTTTGTCGCGTAACGAAGCATTAAAGCAAGAAATCCCGACCATGACGCCGATTATTCAAGGTGATATTTTTGCTGCGAGAGAGCAAGCATTACAGATCTACCTCGCAGAACCACTTGAAAAATATATCGTCGACATTGTAATGGCAACGCGTCAGCCCGCTGCCTATAGCGCCGAACTTGCAAGTTGGCTTGAATATGGTGTTAGCCCACGCGCAACCATTTCGCTTGAGCGCTGTGCCAGAGCTCGCGCTTACCTATATGAGCGCGACTTTGTCTCACCTGAGGATATTCAAGCGGTTGCGCCCAATGTATTACGCCATAGATTACTGCTTAGCTATCAAGCACAAGCGGACGGCATATCAGCAGATGATGTGATTAACCATATTCTTTCTCAGGTTGCGGTACCTTAATGCTCAATTCAGATCTGCCTCTTTTCGCTGATGGCATCAACATCACTGAAAAAGAGCTACTCGCATGCCAAAACATAGCACGAGCCTTACCAGAAAAAAGGGCTAAGGCTAAAGCTAATTTGGCCGGACACCGCTCAAGTGCAATCAAAGGCCGCGGGATGGAGTTTGCTGAGGTTCGGCATTACCAAAGTGGTGATGACGTGCGCACAATTGATTGGCGCGTAACGGCTAGAACCGGCAAAGCCCACACCAAGCTGTTTGTCGAGGAACGAGAACGGCCAATTATTATCTTGTTAGATCTGAGCCATAGCTTGTACTTTGGCTCCAGCTTGTTATTACAAGCTGTGCAAGCCGCTCATGTTGCAACCACGCTGGGCTGGAACGCGATATTACATGGCGACAGGCTCGGCGCTATCATCGCCACTGAGCAGGAACATATTGAGCTCAAACCTCGCAGTCGTCAGCAGGGAATATTGCAATTAGTTTCAGCGATTAAGCAACTTCATCAGCGTCAACTTACCTCGCTGTTGGAACAAGAGCCAGATCCCGAGCACATGCTAAATGCCTGTAAGCGTTTAAGGCGTATTGCCAAGCCAGGGTCACTAATCTGGATAGTCTCAGATGGTGGCCACTTTAGTCCCGCATGTTTAGCCATGTTGTCAGATCTAAAACGCCACTGTGATATGGGTGCTTTTTTAATTACCGACCCGTTGCGGGAAGGTAATCTTGCATTGCCAAAACACTTCCAACTACCAGTTAAAGACGGCGGAAAAGAGCGCATTATTGACAGACACAGTTATGAGCAATGGTTACAAAGTCAACAAAAAATCAAAGCGGAATTCACCAATATGATGCAAAAGATAAACGTTGAAACTCGCTTTATTGATGCAGGTAAACGCCTCAACCAACAGCTCGGAGCATTCAGATAGATGGCGCTACAAACACCTGCAGCAAATCCGGCATTAGCATCGCTGCAAGATATTCAGACTCCTGTTGAAATTGGTCTATGGCCAATTGCCTATGGCTATTGGATCCTCATCGTCATCGCGCTTATGTCATCGATTGCGATATTTGTCTACTTGAGTAAACGCCGACAACACAGCGCTGCCAAACGAGCGGCGTTAGTTGAGCTTGCTGAACTCGACCTTAATGCCGCTAATTATATTGTTAACGTCAGTGCAGTGTTAAAACGCGCGGCAATGAGCTATTGCGAACGCGATTTGGTGGCGAGTTTATCAGGCAGCGCGTGGCATGATTGGCTTAATCAACAAGTTAAACAGCCGGCGACTGAGTTGTGTGAATTACTCAGTCTTAGCTACCAGCGACAACCATTAACCGAGTCACAAGCTATCGCTTTGAAACAGTGCGCACAGCTGTGGCTAAAAAATGCATTACCTCTGTCAACCACTAAAACGACTTCTATTAACCTGTCTCAAGTGGAGGTTAAATAATGTTGACCTTAGCACTCCCTTGGTTACTACTGCTGTTACCCCTGCCACTATTACTGAGAAAAAAACAGCAACAGCAGCAAGCTAAATTAGGTGGGCACCTTTACCTTCCCGGTAGCGATATTGAAGCACAAAGCATACCGAATAAAGTTCAGAGTTCATCAACTAAGGGCTATTGGTTGGTGTGGGTACTATTAGTCCTAGCAGTAGCAAGGCCATTATGGATGGGAGAGCCGATAGAGTTGCCTAGCAAGGGGCGAGATCTAATGCTATCGGTAGACTTATCAGGCAGCATGCAGATTGAAGATATGGTTATTGACGGCAAAGTCACCGACAGGTTTACCCTTATTCAACATGTAATAAGCCAATTTATCGAGCGCCGAAAAGGCGATCGCATCGGCCTTATCTTATTTGCAGATCATGCTTATTTACAATCTCCCCTCACCCAAGATCGACGTACAGTCGCTCAGTACTTAAACGAGGCCGAGATAGGTTTGGTAGGCAGGCAAACCGCAATAGGCGAAGCTATTGCGCTCGGTGTTAAACGCTTTGACCAAGTAGAAAACAGTAATAGAGTGCTTATTTTACTTACCGATGGCTCTAACAACGCAGGCTCCATATCACCAGGGCAAGCAACCGATATTGCAGCCAAAAGAGGGATCACCATATACACCGTAGGTGTTGGCGCTGAAGTCATGGAGCGTCGTACTCTTTTTGGCAAAGAACGAGTTAATCCTTCAATGGATTTAGATGAGACTCAGCTTAAACAGATAGCAGAGAAAACGGGTGGCAGCTATTTCCGCGCCCGCAATACCGAAGAGCTTGAGCGCATCTATCAAGAGATCGACAAACTAGAACCAATTAGTCGAGAGCAACTCAGTTACCGACCACAATCAGAACTGTTTTATTGGCCATTAGGCTTAGCGTTATTGCTCACTATATTTAAAAGCCTTGGACAGCTATCTGTTTTTAGCAACAAATCCAACCAGCCATCGAGAGGCCGTTAAGCATGCATTTTATACGCCCTGAATGGCTATTAGCGCTCATCCCACTGGCTATATTGTTAATATTTATTAAAAAGAATCACGGTGCTAGTTCCAGTTGGGATCAATATATAGCCCCTCACCTAGCAAGCATATTGCTTAGTCGCACTGATAAAAAACGTAGCCATAATATTGCATACCTTGCAATGGCATGGTGTATTGCTGTTGTTGCTCTTTCTGGTCCCGCGATTGAAAAAACAGCACTGCCAGTATACGAGTCAGCACAAGGTCGAGTCATTGTCATGGATATGTCCCTGTCTATGTATGCTAATGACCTTTCACCCAACCGCTTGACGCAATCAAAGTACCGAGCAACAGATCTACTGGGATCGATTGCAGAAGGTGAAACTGGACTTGTCGCTTACGCTGGTGATGCATTTACTATCAGCCCGTTAACTCGAGATAATGCCACGCTATTAAACCTACTCCCAACATTAACGCCAAGTATCATGCCAACAAAAGGCTCTAATATAGAAGCAGCATTAGAGCATGCTAAATCTCTATTAAGTCAGAGCGGACATATTAGTGGTGATGTGATTTTATTTACCGATGGGATTTCCCCTTCCCAACTCAGTGCCGCGCAATCGACGTTAAAAGGCAGTGGCTATCGGTTAGGAATTCTAGCATTCGGCAGTGAACAAGGCGCACCAATAAAGCTGCCTGACGGCCAACTATTGCGGGACAATGCTAACCAAGTGGTTGTCGCAAAGACTGATTTTGGATTACTGAACTCATTAGCAACTGCGAGTAATGGTACCGTCATCGCAACACGTGCAGACGGTCAAGATATTACTCAACTTGTCGATTGGCTAGCCACCACTAAAGATACAAAAGAGAGTGATAGACAAGGTGAAGTCTGGCAAGATCTTGGTGGTTATATCGCACTGTTATTGCTGCTGCCAGCCCTTCTCAGTTTCAGGCATGGATTACTTGGTACAGTCGCTTTGCTGATAGTTTTACAACCAACACAACCCGTTTATGCTAACAGTTGGGATGATTTGTGGCAGACTCAAGATCAGCAAGCGGCTAAAGACTACCAAGCCGAGCAATATGAAGCCGCAGCGCAAAAATTCGAGCAAGCTCAGTGGCAGGCAAGCTCTCATTATAAAGCGGGACAATATGATCAAGCACTAACAGGGTTTGAACAAGACAGCTCTGCCAATGGTCTCTATAACCAAGGCAATGCGCTGATGCAGCTCGGACAATATGATAAAGCCGAAAAACGCTATCAAAAAGCACTTGAGTTAGCACCTGATATGGACGCCGCACAGCAAAACCTTGCATTGGCTAAGCAATTACAACAGCAACAGCAGCAAGATCCTCAAAGCGGTGGTGACAAGCAGAAAAATTCAGATGAAAAACAAAACTCCGAGGATCAACAACAAAAGAGTGATGAGCAACAATCTGATGACGGTCAGCAAAGTGATAAAGAATCCGATGATAGCAGTTCAGACTCAGACAGTGGTCAGGGAGAACAAAAGCAACAACCGTCAGATGACACAAACTCCGGCAAAGATGCTAACGATGAGTCGCAGCAGAGTGGCACGAGTGATGCTGAACAAGATAAGCCTAATAGTAACGAAGCGCCCATGGAAGCCAAAGAGTCTGATGACAAAACCCCGGAAGATGAGTCACAGGAAAATCCACAATCAGCTAATGCTCAACAACCTAATGGAGCTGAAGACTCACAACAGGGCGATGAACCCGCCTCTATGGTACCCGCAACTCCCTCAGATGAGCCACTACCACCAGAAATGGAAAGAGCTTTAAGAGCAATTGCTGACGATCCACAAGTATTACTGCGTAATAAGATGCAACTTGAATATCAAAAACGACGCCGCCAAGGCATTAACACCAAGGAAAACCAACAGTGGTAATTCGACATATACTGGTACTCTTTATTCTTGCGATTACGGCTACAGCGCCCGCCTATGCGATTACAAGCTTGCAAGCATCTGTTGATCGAAACCCGGTCATCGAAGGTGAATCTCTCGTATTAACTGTGGTTGCGGATGACGATTTAAATAGTGGCGAGCTCAACACCTCTGCACTGCTTAAAGATTTCATTGTTGGTCGAACGAGTATCAGCCGCAGCAAACAGATAATGAATTTTGATGCTCGAAACGAAACCCGCTGGCAAGTACTGATATCGCCTAAAATTCGTGGCAACATCACAATTCCGGCCTTTCAGATAAAAGGTGTCAGCTCAGATCCAATTACCCTTTCAGTGGTGGATAGAAACAGCCAACCGCAGCAAAAACAAGATATTTTTATGCGTGCGAGCTTATCGTCTGAAGAGGCTTACGTCGGGCAAATGCTGACCTATAGAGTTAAGCTTTTTCTTGCTCTTGAACTGCAACGAGGCGTACTGAGTGCCCCAGTGTTACAAGGTGCCCAAATAAAGCAACTTGGTGAAGATAAAGACAGTAATGAAATAATCAATGGCAAACGCTATCGAGTCATTGAGCGGGCCTATGCCATTGTCGCCGACCAACCAGGTGAACTCACTATCAACGGTGCTAGCTTCTCTGGCGATGTACTGGTGCAAGCCAAGCGCAATGGCGGCATGTTTTCATTCAATGAAAGTAGACCTACGCAAACACAAGCCCCAAAATCAGTGGTACTCATCAATCCCGAACCTGTTGAATACCAAGGCCAATGGTTAGTATCTGACTTAGTGGTTCTTAAAGAGGACTGGCCAGAATCACCTGTCGAATATAAAGTCGGCGATCCGATTACTCGAACCTTAACCTTGTTGGCGTCCAATGCCGATGAGACCAGCTTACCAGAATTGCAGCTTTCGATGCCTTCAGCACTTAAATCATACCCTGAAAAGCCGCAGAGAAAGTCGTTTGTTCGTGATAAACAGATGGTTTCGCAACTGACGCAAACAACCGCTATCGTCGCGACAAAAGCTGGGACCTATACGTTACCCGCCATTAAAGTCCCATGGTGGAATCCGCATCTAAAACAGCAACAATATGCAACTTTGCCAGCGCGCACAGTAGTGGTAACAGGTGACGCAACAGAAATAACTAACCAACCTGCAATCACCAATACTGCAACCAATACAGCAACTTATGCAGACGCAGGCTACTGGGCTTGGGTAAGCGCGATACTGGCTATCTTGTGGTTAGTGACATTAATGCTGTGGCTAAATGCTAGAAAGCAACAGCCGCGAAACTCGCTACCAGTAGAAAACGACAAGATCACACAGCCAGTAAATAGCCGTAAAGCACTTGAAAGCAGCTGCGCAGCGAAAGACCCAACCGCTGTTATTAACGCATTAACAGCTTATTTTGCTGATATATATGCAAAACCGATGACTCTGCAAGATATTGCCAAGCAATCAACTGAGCTATCAAGCATGGTTATCGCTTTACAACAATCGGCCTATAGCGAACAGAGTACTAACATCGATTATCAGCGACTGTTAAAACTAGTATTATCAACAAAAGCGACCAATAAGCAGCAACACACTTCTGCTCTTAGCGCTTTAAACCCAAAACCCTAACTGTTCAGAATGATCTACTGAAAATCTTAACAAGACGCTCCTTTAGGAGTAATGCCGGTCAGTTAAGCTGACTGGCATTTTTTATTTCTAGCGTATCTTTGAGGCCTAGGCTTTACCCTTCGGGGAAAACTTCGGTCTCGCCGTGGAGCTAAAATGAGGCTTTCAACCATTTCATGAAAATGCTTTACCTGACCGGGGATTGCTCCTGGAGTTGAGTATGGCA
>NZ_JBFRMK010000107.1:0-1699 GCF_041470405.1 Shewanella sp. 10N.286.45.A1 | reverse complement strand
GTCTGGAACATTTATGCCAAGCCCCATGGATGGGATAGCTTGGTATTTATGTCTGGAACATTTATGTCACCCCCCATGGATGGAAAGGTGTGGTCATTTTTGAGATATCAGGTCTGGAACATTTATGCACTTAGCAAGGCATCAGTCGTGATACTGCTCGCAGGCATAAAGTGTATTCTCTAACAAGCTAGCAATTGTCATTGGACCAACACCACCAGGGACTGGCGTGATGAAGCTTGCATTTTCGGCTGCTTTCTCAAATTGAACATCACCAACTAGCTTACCGCTTTCTAGACGATTAATACCCACATCAATCACAATCGCGCCGGGCTTAATCCATTCACCTGGAATGAATCCAGGCTTACCAACGGCAACAACGACCAAATCGGCTTGTCTTACTTTCTGCTCTAGATTACGAGTGAAGCGGTGGCAGGTTGTTGTCGTACAACCAGCGAGCAGTAACTCTAATGACATTGGACGACCGACGATATTAGAGGCGCCAACCACCACGGCATCTAAACCGTAGGTATCGACACCAGTCGACTGAATTAGAGTCATAATTCCCATTGGAGTGCATGAACGCAGCACTGGAATACGTTGAGCGAGTCGACCGACATTATATGGGTGGAAGCCGTCGACATCTTTATCTGGGCGGATGCGTTCGATAACCTTTGACTCTTCAATATGCTCAGGTAGTGGAAGCTGCACTAAAATACCGTCGATACTCTGATCTTCATTGCATTCATCAATGAGAGATAGCAAGGCATCTTCAGAAGTTGAACTGTCTAAATCGTAAGAGCGTGAAATAAAGCCTAACTCTTCACAGGCTCTGCGTTTGCTGCCAACGTACACTTGTGAAGCAGGATCCGCTCCGACGAGAATTACAGCTAAACCAGGTACTCTTTGACCAGCCTCTTTACGGGCGGTGACTTTGTCTTTGAGCTTAGTTCGAATGGATTGAGCGATAGCTTTACCATCGATGTTTTGAGCGGTCATGGGGCAAGGTGTCCTTTATACGACGCGATAATGGAAAACGGCGACATTTTAACAGGACATGTCCGAGGTGTCATTGATTTAGGTTGCTAACAATCAGTTCTTAAATACGGATAATGACTTAGTTTTGGGTTGTAGAAAGTATGCATTTTAAGCGGGGGGATAAATTGGGCAGCTGAATAAAATAGGTTACTTGCTATAGTGGGTGAAACTTATGGCTATATATCGCTTTTAATTGGTGATTTGAGACAGAGGGCGCTGATATTCAGGCAAGCCAATTTATTAAATGAAGACTCATTGATTGGTATAATCCAGTTGAAAGATGATGGTTTATCGTTACGGCATAAAAGTAAAGCCGTTATTGAATGAGGTAATAGTGGCTCCAACTTGAAAAATTGCTATATTAAAATCTTGCTCAAAGTGTTGGTATGTTAAGCATATTGTTTAGGAAGGCATCAACGAGTCGAACTATAGCGTGTAAAATGAGCAGGCGAATGATTTTTTAAAAAAAGTCGTTGACGACTTTTAGGCTAGGGGCTACTATGCGCTCCGTTCTCAACGAGACAGTTCGTTGGAAACAGAAACTGAAAATATTTCCCAAATATGTATTTTCACTAAGTTTCAATTTCGGTGATTAGCGCAGCCCGGTAGCGCATCTGGTTTGGGACCAGAGGGTCAGAGGTTCGAATCCTCTATCACCGACCAC
>NZ_JBFRMK010000106.1:0-14877 GCF_041470405.1 Shewanella sp. 10N.286.45.A1 | reverse complement strand
AATGCAATTGGTATAACAAAAGCCCCACCAGCATGTGCTGATGGGGCTTTTTTATGACCAGTCGATTTTAGGCTAAACCAATAATGTCATCGTCAGCATCGATATCAATATTCAAGTAGCCCGGTTTAACCCCAAGTCCTGGCATTGTCATCACTTTACCGACTAGCGCTGTAATGAAACCTGCCCCCGCATTGAGTCTTAATTCGTTAATCGGCAGTTCAAAGCCATGAGGCACTCCTTTCACGCTCGCATCATGACTAATCGACATCGGGGTTTTCGCGACACACAGTGGCAATTCACTGTAACCATGCAGCTGTAACCAAGTGAGCTGCTGTTTTGCCTTTTCTGACAGTGAAACACTGGCTGCGCCGTAACCAACCTCAGCTAAAGTCATCAATTTAGACTCTAAGGTGTCAGTTGCTTTGTATAGACAATTAAACTCTGATTCATGCTCCGTTGCCGCATGCACCATTTTCGCCAGCTCAGCAGCTCCCTGAGCGCCGTTGGCAAAGGCATCACTTATTGCACAGCCAAATGCGCTGGTCGTTGCCACCTGTGCCTTTAACCAATCGAGCTCTGCTACGGTATCAGTTGGAAAACGGTTAAGAGCTACCACCACAGGTGCGCCGTATTGATGCACATTATTGATATGCCATTGTAGATTGGCAAAGCCAGCCTCTAAGCGCGCCATGTCCGGTTGATCAATTTCGATATCAGACTCAAAACCACTATTAGCTTTCAATGCTCTTAGTGTGACAACAACAACGGCGGCCGATGGCTTATAGCCTGATTCTCTTACCTTAATATTACTGAATTTCTCAAAGCCCATATCGGAACCAAACCCAGCTTCGGTGACAACTACGTCAGCCAATTTAGCTGCAATGTTATCAGCAATAATTGACGAGTTACCGTGGGCGATATTGGCAAAGGGCCCCGCATGGATAAAGCAAGGATCCCCTGATAACGTTTGCATCAATGTTGGCTCGATTGCATCGCGCATAATAACAGTCATCGCCCCTGCTACACCGATATCTTCAGCCGTGATCGGATTAGCATTGGTATCGAGAGCCAATACCAAACGGCCAATTCTTTGCCGAAGATCTTTCAAATCTTTACTCAGCGCCAGAATGGCCATTAACTCCGATGCGGCGGTAATGTCAAAGCCAGAGCCATGCACTGGGCCGTTTACCGCCCCAAAACCGACCTCTATCTGCCTCAGGCTACGCTCGTTATGGTCAACAACTCTGCGCCATAAGATATTGTCAGGGTCAATGTTCACCGCCTTTAGACCCGACTCCTTGGTAAACCCTGCCGCTCCTAATCTTGTTTCATGAAATAACCGAGCGTCTAATGCCGCTGCAGCGAGGTTATGTGCACTACTCACCGCATGGATATCACCGGTTAGGTGCAAGTTCAGCTCCTCCATAGGGACCACTTGAGCGTAACCACCGCCAGCAGCACCGCCCTTAACCCCAAATACAGGCCCCATACTCGGTTGGCGAATACAGCCACAGGCTTTAACCCCAATGGCATTCATTGCCTGAGTTAAACCGATAGTCGTCACCGTTTTGCCTTCACCATAAGGCGTTGGTGTCACAGCAGTAACGATCACTAATTTGGCATCGGCGTTAGCAGCTAAGCGCTTAGCAACAGATAGCGAGACCTTAGCCTTATTCTTACCATGTAAAGAGATTTCAGAATCGGTAATTCCGAGTTGATTGGCAATTTCAATGATCGGCTTGCAAACATGAGCACGTGAGATGTTGATATCTGAAAGCATT
Organism: Shewanella sp. 10N.286.45.A1; assembly: GCF_041470405.1. Lineage (NCBI taxonomy): Bacteria > Pseudomonadati > Pseudomonadota > Gammaproteobacteria > Alteromonadales > Shewanellaceae > Shewanella > Shewanella sp. 10N.286.45.A1. The sequence goes on along the minus strand of NZ_JBFRMK010000106.1, from coordinate 13,096 downwards.
GGTATGTATCCACTTTTTTATTTGTTGTAGGGTAGACTAACGAATGCAATATAATGGATCTGAAACCGCGGTAAAATAGTGAAGCAATACTATTTTAGCTTTTCATAATCTACATCAATAAAATAGACAGGAATAGGTTATGCAAAGCAGAGAATTTCAGCTTTCACAGTTTGTCGCAGGATTTTGGCGACTCGCCGATTGGCAAATTTCAACGACAGAGCTTATAACGATCATTGAGCGCTATATTGAGCTTGGTGTCTCTAGTATGGATCATGCTGATATCTACGGCGGTTACCAATGTGAAGCCCTATTTGGTGAAGCTTTGGCGTTACAACCAAGTCTAAGAGACCAAATCCAGCTCATCAGCAAATGTGGCATACAGCTAGTAACAGATAAGACACCAGATACCTATTTAAACCATTACGACACCAGTCGCCAACATATTATTCAAAGTGCTGAGGCATCACTGCAAAACCTGCAAACCGATCACTTAGATCTGCTGTTGATCCATCGCCCTGACCCATTGATGAATGCTGATGAGGTGGCTTCAGCCTTCGAACACCTTTACCAACAAGGTAAAGTCCGTCATTTTGGTGTCTCCAATTTTAGCCCTCAACAGTTCGAGCTGTTGCAATCACGCATGTCGCAAAAGCTAGTGTGCAACCAAGTTGAAATATCACCACTAAACATGACCACCTTGCACGACGGTACTTTAGAACACTGCCAACAGCATAATTTGGCGCCTATGGCTTGGTCTTGTTTGGGCGGGGGAAATATATTTGATGCTAGCGACCCACAATCTTTACGATTACGAGCGGTACTAGAAACCATTGCTGATGAAGTTAATGCAGAGAATATCAGCCAAGTGATTTATGCTTGGGTGCTTGCCCTTCCGAGCAAACCTCACCCAATCATTGGCAGTGGTAATATGAGTCGAATAGAGTCAGCAGTTAGATCTGAGCAGATAACACTGACACGGCAACAGTGGTTTAGTATTTGGCAAGCATCTACCGGCCACGGCGTGCCATAATATCGGCAGATTTTAGACACAAAAAAAGGCGCAATTACGCACCTTTTTATATGTCTGCAGTTTATAAGAAGCTAATTTCACCCGTTAGGTGTGGACGGCGACCTTTTTGATCTCTTAATTCAAAAACTAAACTACCTTGCTGCTTCTCTGCAGAGAAACTAACATTGCCAGGCATAAACAAAGGTAGCTTAAATGCGACATCGATCTTGCACGGCTTATTGACGATCTCTGGCATAACTTGTGCGATACAGCGACCTTTAGACCACATTCCATGAGCCAATACCCGATCAAACCCAAATCGTTTGGACAACACAGGGTGCAGATGAATAAGATTGTAATCGCCCGATGCTTTAGCGTAACGGCGGCCTAAATCTTCACTTAGACTCCAAGCTTGTGGCGCATCCCAGTTCATATCACTGGCTTTGGGTGGACGTACGCGTTTAGTTTTACCTTCAATCCGGTAAAGGTAAGTCGACAGTGACTCCCAGACTAGTTCGCCAGCAACAAACGCTTTTGAAACCAGCTCAAACTCCAGACCAGAGCCTGTCATCTGACTCGTGGTTAACGAACACTCAAAATCATAATTTTCTGTGACGCTAGATGGACGGTGTAGAGTAATACTGTTCTTGAGGTGGATCATTCCTAATAGCGGGAAAGTGATCGCTTCGTGAGTAAAAATCATTGCATGTAATCTAAATGCCATCACATACAAATAGGTAGGCGGCAAGGTTTGACCATCAAATTCAAAACCACATACTTTGGCATACTGCTCGACCTTATCTGCAGCTAAAGCCACATTGGGGCTGCTAACTTTAATCATAGGTAGCGGCAGCTCATCCCAACCAGGTTTGCGCCCGAAAAATATCTTTCGATAAAGCGAAAACAGTGATGGCATAGCCTTTAAATCAATACAGTATTCTTTACTCAAACTAATCAAAACCTTACATTAGAACGCAGACAAAAATAAAACGAGCCGCGGATTATACCCTAAAATTGCAAAAGCCGATAATCGGCAAGAGTGGTATCTTATTTACAACGCTTTTGCCAACAGTTTTGACTAGTGACCCCCAAAGGTGCCAAATAGGCTTGTACACTCTTTTCGCCCACTAAATGTCCTGCCCCTACAACCACAAAAAGTGGTTGTTTGGTCGTTGGCGAGGCCATCAACTCGACTAATTTCTTAGCCATGCCTTTGTTGCGATCCCACAACATACGCTCAACCATTTCAGTATTACCATCGCGGATCATCTCTCCTTCCATCAAGTCGGCGAGTTCAGTTTCATCACCACTTCTCCATGCTGAAATCAGTGCCAACATGTCAGAATCAGGCGCTTCTATCGCTTCTCGTACCATCTCCCATTGGGTCTCAGGACTAAAAGAGGATAACAGTCCAAACTGAAACTCTGTGCTTTCTAACTCATACACTGGACGATTACCCGCTTGCTCCACCAATACAGAATCAACACCATAAACAGCGCTGTATCCTAAAGCAATGTATCGTCCGATACTTAACTGCATCGATTGCAACCAAGGCGCATAACTGCTTAATGCAGTACACAAGGCTGCCTTATCCTGACAATAAGTCGCTAGCACTTGTTTAGTATCATCATCCATAGGTAATACCTCGGCGCCGTATTTCTGTAATAGCGCAGGCACGTTAGCGCCTCTAACATCAGCTTCAACCACTAACGCTTTGGATTGTAAGAATGCGTGTTCAATTTGATCTGAAAACGGATAAAAATCAGCTTTTCCAATATGGATAGAGCCAAGAAGGTAGGCTGTTTGCCCTTGGTAATGAATTTGATAGAACGGTGGTTTATCGGAGGGGGCAGCGCTAACAAACGTTGCCAACAATAGACTAGAAAGGCTCACCAGCGATAATAAAGTTTTCTTGATACTTGTTGCCAACATACTTGCCCCTTATAATTCAGCAAATTTTAAAATGAGAGGCTGTTATGCCACACACACAGGTTATCGAACAATTAAAAGCCAGTTTGCAAACCGCATACCGCCAAGCTATTGATGCAGATAGCAGGCTTGATGAGCTAAAAAAAGCCGGTCACGTTAAGTTTGATACTATTTTTACCAAAGACGAAGGCTTTTCTACTGCCAGCAATCGCTTCCAACCTTATGTACAAGAGCTCGCAGTTGAGATGGAAGCCATGACTCAAAACACTGACACTATGGCGCAAGCGCTTGAAGGTTATGTGCGTAAGCTTGCCCTATTACTGCAAACTATGCAGGCTTTTAAATCTAACGCCAAATAATTTAACAGCAAGAACAGTCCATTAATCTCCTCAAAGACAACTTTAGTATATTGAAGTCATGAGGCTAATTTGTTGATGGATTGATTTTTGTCATCTAAATGTCACTCTAACGTCATACAATTTTCTATCTCTTAGATGCTAAGCATTAGATATTAGGTAGAAGATATGACCGCTATTGATCTCAAAAAAGAACTCGCAAAAATAATCGAGCGAGAAAAAATCAAAGCGGTTTTTCAACCCATCTGTAACATATCAACCCATCAAATTCATGGCTATGAAGCCCTAAGTCGTGGCCCAGAGCACAGTCCGCTGTACTCTCCTGTACCACTATTCAAAACTGCGGCCTATGAAGGTCGACTATCAGAACTTGAGAGTTTATGCCGCCGGATATCTATCCAGCAATTCAAAAATGGCGCTTTACCGGGCAAGCTGTTTATCAATATATCTCCAAAAGCCCTGCTTGAACCCAATCACGCCAAAGGCCTCACATTAAGCTTAGTACAGGATTTAGGGATCCACCCTTCACAAGTTGTCATCGAGTTGTCAGAACAATACCCGGCTGATGATATCGGCTTACTTAAGTCCTGTTTGAACCATTATCGTAGCCAAGGTTTCTTGACGGCGATTGATGATTTGGGTGCGGGGTATTCAGGCTTAAGGTTATGGTCTGAACTAGCACCTGACTATGTGAAAATTGATCGGCACTTTATTGATTCCATAGACTCATCGCCTGTTAAGCAGGAGTTTGTGCGCTCCATAGTCGATCTGTGCCAGAACCTTAGCTGTAAAGTTATCGCCGAAGGCATAGAGACAGAAAAAGAGCTGGCCGTATTAAAACAGCTCGGCATTATTTATTGTCAGGGCTACTTACTTGGCCGCCCTGAAGCGTCACCGAAAACATCTATTCCACTGGCAGCGAGCATTGAACCAATCAGCCATCATGTAAGGTTTGCTGATTCAGCAGAAAGCCTAAGCTGTAGCGCGATAACTTGTGATTCAGGAACTAAACTAAAGCTAATTGGCGAACAGTTTATCCAACAGCCTGCCTTACAGGCGATAGTGGTTATGGATAAACTACAAGTGATTGGTCTCATTGCACGTGCACATGTCATCGAGCTTTTCAGTACTCCTTATGGTCGTTCACTGCACGAGCACCAAGCTGTCGACACTATTCTCGACAGCAACGTCATCCAAATAGAAGCCCACCAGCCTTTGTCGCTGGTCAGCCAACGGTTAACGTCAGACTCAACAGGACTTGTTGCGCAGCAATTTCTTATATTAAAACAAGGTCGATTATTAGGTATCGGCCATACCAAAGATCTTTTAGCACAGATCACTGAACAAAAGATCACCGTTGCACGTCATGCAAATCCATTAACAGGCTTACCTGGTAACATCCCAATCCAAGAAGAATTGCAGCGATTGAGAATACAGAAAAAACCATTCTACTTAGCTTACTTCGACCTATCGAATTTCAAACCCTACAACGATAACTATGGTTTCTGCCGTGGTGATGAAGTCATCATGGAGGTGTCTCGATTATTACAGCAACAGCAAAATAGCCACAACTTTGTCGGTCACGTCGGAGGGGATGACTTTGTAATAATTAGTACTGCTGATGATATTCAGCAGCAAGCGCTTAGCATTATTGAAGCGTTTGAAGCGGTAAAGTCACTGTTTTACTCAGATAAACACTGGCTCGCTCAGCGCATGCTGGCGGAAGATAGAAAAGGGGTGACTTGTTATCACGATTTAATTGCTTTAACGGCTGGCGTACTGCCACCATTTGTCACCTCAAACTGCAATGAACATCAACTTTCAGTCTATAGTGCACAAGCTAAAAAACAGGCTAAACAAGCCTGTAGCTCATTTAGCCTATTTCAGTTACAGCAAGAAAAAAGTGCTTAGTATTTAAATGCTAAACATAATTAGCGATAATCAAATCTTAGGTGCAACGGTATCTTTTAACCAAGATTTCAATAGTGCATTTTCATAGCGATTTGGCCTGCTATTGGTCTTGTTGATTGAGTACATAAAGTTTAAGTCTGTGAGCTTCTCATCGCCCGCAATGATCACTTGTTCACCTTCAGTGACTTTATAACTAAAGGTGATGCGCGGTGGATAGAGATCTTTAACGACTCGAAGATCATTTGTCGTCGCCCCAAATGTAGGCCTAACATCACCAGCTAAATCTAGATCAGTTACCACCATTTCTAGCTTTTGATTTGGCTTTAGAATTTTAGCCGCTTCTTTGTTTAGGTTTTTAGTCAGCTCCTTAAAAGTTCGAGCTTCAAAGCGAGATTGAATATCACCGCTCGACTTAACATCGCGAAAGCTTTTAGGATCTTGCCACTCTACTTTAACAATACCATCTTCAGTAATCGGGTTTTCTACGGCTTCATCTGCTGCCATTACCGATGTAGTTACCACTGAACCTGATAACATTAATCCTGCAACGAGTAAGTATTTTAAATTCATATATTGGCTCCACAGTTAAACAAAGGGTATGTTCTATTTCTCAAGTATAAGCGCCTTTAGCTGAATCACAGCTTAATATGAAACGTCTAATATTAAGCCAGTCTTATATTAGTAGACCACACTATATATCGATTTGTTGCATCAATCTGTATCAGTTCACGATTAGACAAATTGGGGATAATACCTGTTTGCATTCTCAAGCCTAAATATTATCCTGTCAGTAACAGCTCATAATCTATATCAATTGGATTTTTTCATGCAAAAGTTTGCTCAAGTCATTTTAGTGATCGCTATTTTTTCTGCCCTCGTCTGGGCTATCGTCAGTATCAATGAGTCAGAACAGAGCTCCTCTTATGAGACTTGGTCCTCTTTCGTATATAAGAGTGGCTATAATTCGGGAGGATACGATAAAAAAGACAACTTTGATGATTACTCTAGCTGTAAGGCATTCTCTCAACAGCAATCTAAAAAACTGAATAATGCAACTTGGGAGTGTGGCCTTAATTGTACTTTTGATTCAATGCGCCAGGGATTTCATTGTGAAACAATGACTAATGACTAACGAATAAAAATGTTAACGTAATTGATGTCCCACAATCTCTAATCGTAACAATTATCAATTACTAACAGAAAACAAATAAATATTTAAGCAGCTGTTTTTATTCTCATTTGCACACTCCAAGTATTAAACAACCCTCTGCTCACTTTTCGTTCAGCTTTGGTACATGAAGTATTCGATAACATACGTATCAAGCAAACGCATCCCCAGAGGAAAACCTCTTAGCTCAGTCGCAATATGCACAAGTTAAGAGAAAGCAGTTCCTATACTGGTCACTAATTAATACTTGGAGTCAAATATGAACTACTCAAACATTACAAAACTACCGTTTTCAGGTCGTCTAGCATTTATCGCTGCAATACTGTTCTCATTCAGCTTCATTGGTCAAGCGAACGCCAACGACTTTACTCCAGTCGAACAAGCTGCAGTCGACGGACACTTTGAAATCCTGGCAGAACAGCAAGCTCAATCAGACCAAGAGCTAGAGAGTAAACTTCAAGCAGAGTTTGACGAGCAGGTAAATGACTCAGAAGAGGAGTTTATGGAGCTAACGTGTGAAGCGCACGGTTATGACTTCGACAGTGAAATTAGCGCTTGTACCGACTAAGTATCGTGATACAAAAAAACGAGGCCTTACCTCGTTTTTTTGTCTCTGACTACCGTCTTAAAACGGAAAAGCGGCACTCAATAATGGATAAGTAGCCTTGAGCTGTTTTTTCTTATGAGAGAATTTCTTACCTGCTGGTGACGCCTGGCCTGATGGCACATAGGGAAGTTCATCATCGGCGCGTTCTTCATAGATCTGACCGGCGATCAAATCATATTCATCTAAAAATGGGTAAGCATAGCCATCTTTCTCTGGCCACTCCGTCAAATGCCCAAGCTCATCGGGTGACTCTACAACTTTGTCGTACCAGTCCTTACCTAGAGAGATCAGAAAGCACCTAAACTCAGCAAAGGCATATTCTGAATCGCAACCAGTGATAATGTAAGCTGCACCCCAAACAGCCCAAGAATAACTGCGGCGCATCTGCTGACCGAAGATTTTATCAAAATCACGCAACTCTTCGTTACTTAAAAGTGCCAACTTCTGCTTCAATACTTCAGCTAAATCGGTTTGATTTTGCGAGGGAGAAGTTCGGCTAACCAGCTCCCAAAACTGTGACTCTGTCATTGTGCTCTCTAAAAATGCGGTGGCTATAGCGCTATTCTAGCGTAATCCTCGACAAAAGAGTTAGCTCTGCCATTAAAACTACAAGGATCCCCACTAGACTCACTGCGTTGATTTTTTTACACTCACAGCGGTCTACACATAACCGCTTTATACAACAAAGTTAGGAAGCCAATGAAGAAGCCTCACCCCATGCTGGCAGTGTTAATGTTTATCTATGTCCTGCTAGCTTTTGCCGCTCTATGGCGCACCGCGACAACCCAATCCTATGACCTGTTCACTTTAGGCGTTTTCCCAGTGCTATACGGGCTTATAATGCGCCGCTATTGGGCTGCTGTAGTACTCAAAATATATTTGGTAATTCAGACTGTAGCACTATTAGCATTAGCCACTGCAGCCGTTATTGCTTACCAAATTACTCCAGAAGATGTAAAAGTGATTTTTCAAGGGCGTGATATTCCTATTAGCGCGATAGTTATCTCAGCATTGGTTGCTATGAGCTTCCAATATTGGATTGCCTTTAGCCAGAAGACGAAAGATTATTTAAAACAAGAAGAATAAGTTTCAATTTAACAAGGATTACTGTCGCATTATAATGCGGTGGATAGCCATAGAACTAGGGTCTGTTGACCTTTCGAGCTCAGTTTTCGTTCGATTCTTTACCGTAAAGAATAATGCTTCTAGTGCTAGGCTTGAGCGATAACGCATAGCCAGCTAAGTGAAGAGCTCATAACGCATTCTAGTCATAAAAGAATAGAAGCAATGAAACGAATCCAAAGGACAGCATTTCTTGGCCATTTTTTCTACGTTAAAGACTATTTGTGGAGAATGACTACACTACATAGCCTCTACCTTGCCAAAATGGCCAATAAATTGCTGTAAAAACAACCATGAAAGATCAACAGCCCCTAATAATAACGATAAGTGGTAAAGCTAAATATGAGCGATTTACAACCCAGTGAACTGTCGATACTGCTCGTTGAGCCTTCTGATACTCAGCGAAAAATCATTGCAAACCGATTAGAGCAAGAGGGTGTCAAACAGATCCAAACTGCTACAAATCTTGAGCAGGCACTTGATATAATTAAACGCCACCAACCGGATCTCATTGCCAGCGCAATGCACTTTGAAGATGGTACAGCCCTAGAGCTGCTAAAAACGCTCAAGTCGACAGAGCAATTTAGTGATATTCAGTTCATGTTAGTCTCTAGCGAGTGCCGCAAAGAGCAACTAGAAAGCTATCGGCAATCTGGCGTAGTCGCCATACTGCCAAAGCCATTTACTTCGAGCCATCTTGGAAAAGCACTCAACGCAACGATTGATCTACTCAGCCACGATGAATTAGATCTGACGCATTTCGATGTACAAGATCTACGAGTACTGGTGGTTGATGACAGCAAAATGGCAAGAAATGTCATTAAACGTACAATTACCAATCTTGGTTTACGTATGATTACCGAAGCCCAAGACGGCCAAGAAGCGATTGAGATCATGCAACAGCAGATGTTTGATCTAGTGATCACCGATTACAATATGCCCAGTGTTGATGGATTGGCACTAACACAATTTATTCGCAACGATAGCGAGCAATCTCATATTCCTATTCTGATGGTGTCATCAGAAGCCAATGACACCCACTTAAGTAACGTGTCACAAGCAGGAGTCAATGCGCTATGTGACAAACCGTTTGAGCCTCAAGTGGTCAAACAAATCCTGTTTCAACTGCTCGAAGAGTAGAAAAATTGAGAAATCGTTCCTATTTTTGACTTTAAAGGCTATTTCATAGGCTTAAAGCGCTTTTCAAATGCAAAAGCTTGTGGCATGTTAGATAGCGCTACTAACAAATAAATCTACGGAAAGAAGAGACGATTCAAATGAATAAGACTGAACTTGTTGCAAAAATGGCTGAATCTGCGGAATTAACGAAAGCTGAAGCCGCACGTGCATTAAAATCTTTTGAAGAAACTGTTGCAGAAGCGATGAAGAATGGAGAGAAAATCTCTATTGTTGGTTTTGGCTCTTTTGAAACTTCAGAGCGTGCAGCTCGCACAGGTCGTAACCCACAGACAGGTAAAGAGATCCAGATCCCAGCGGCTACAATACCTAAGTTTAAAGCGGGTAAAACGCTTAAAGATAGCGTTAACTAATCACAATCTCTGTGATTAATATAAAACCTCCTCTAAGGAGGTTTTTTTATGCCTGCAGAAACCTATCTTCCGCTTCAATATTGCACTAAACCAGTGCCTCTTGCCCTAAATTGACTCAAAATAGACACTTCGTAACCAATAAAACTCCCTAAAGCAATGTTTTATAATATGAAATTTTCTGGCTTGGTCCTTGCTTTATCCTCTATGACAATGACAAAAATGATAATCCTAGGGGAAGAGAATGAACAAGCTATTATTTGGTACTGCAGTTATCACCACAACTTTACTACTGAGTACTTCAGCACATGCTGCGGTCGAAGCCAACATTGGAGCGACATCTAACTATTTGTGGCGCGGTATAACTCAAACAGATGATGCTGTCGCGGTGCAAGGCGGAGTCGATTACAGCCATGATGCCGGCTTCTATGCTGGTACTTGGGCTTCTAATGTCGACTTTGGCAATGAAACCAGCTATGAAATTGATTTTTATGCAGGGTTTGCTGGCAGTATTGGTGATGAGTTTGGTTACGACATTAGTTATCTTTACTACGCATATCCAGATGCTAATGACAGCGTTGATTTCGGTGAAGTGACGCTAGCAGCCAGTTGGAAATGGATTGCTGTAAGCTATGCCCATGTAGTTAATGCAGGAAGTGATGTCACTGGCGTTCCAGCACTTGATGAGAAAGATATGGGTTACCTGCAAACAACCTTAACTTTCCCTCTATCTGATTCCCTTTCAATTGCCGCTCATTACGGTTACTCAACGGGTGATGTGGTAACGGCTTGGTATGGTACAGATAACTATGCTGACTATTCACTTTCACTAAGCAAAGATACAGATTTTGGTACTGTCTCTTTTATGGTGAGTGATACTGATCTTGAAGACGATGATGCAAAAGTTCTGCTCGGTTACAGCTACAGCTTCGATCTCTAATCACTAGATTAACTATAAGCAAGCGATCTGCACAGGGTGTTTTTGACAAACGAGTGCAAAGTGAATGCATGATGCAGTGGGCTCCCATTGCATTTTCATTCAATGCATAATCAGCTCAGGCGATCCAAAGCGCCCTCCTAGCTCGCGATCTTAGCGGTAAACTTAACCAAATCAATCCGAGGTTATATCTAAAGCAACCCAATATAACGTTATTTAATTTCACTAAAATTCGCATTAAGTAGTATTTCAAACCATTGGCTTGAGCAAACTGTAATTTTGTTATACAGATCGCATATTTTTATTTAATTGCCTGCTAAATTCCTTCTTAAGCGCTCACTAATGTGGCGGTAAACTCCGCTAAAATGAGCACGATAAAATCTGTTATTAACCTATAAGTATCAATAACATTTTCATTATTTGGCAATATAAAATGCCAAGAAGATGGATACTTCTTAAAGAGGAATTCGTGATGGCTCAGATACTAGATTTTGTGCCCAACGATGCAGAAATTGAAGCGTTAACAGCCCCTAAAAACAAAAAGGCAGCTGATGATTTAGCGCACAAGAAAGATGTCAAGAAACGCTTAGAAGCTTACTTAGAAAGAACCCAGCTAAAACAAGCAATGGGCGATGATGAGTTTTGGGCTTGATACCAAAGAGATAAGCGCAACAAAAAGCTCCTGAATTACATCCAGGAGCTTTATGAATCAATCAGCCTCACGACAAACTACGACTCAGCCGCTTCCGTTTCACGCTTCTTAAGAAAGTACTCTCTTGTCAACGCAAACACGACTGGGCTTAGCAACGCCAAAGCGATCAAGTTTGGTATCGCCATCATGGCATTCAGCGTATCTGCTAGTAGCCAAATAAACTCTAGAGAACTCACTGCACCTAAAGGCACCACGATCACCCAAAGGATCCTGAAAGGCTTAATCGCTTTTACGCCAAATAAGAACTGCACACATTTCTCACAATAGAAGCTCCAGCCTAAAATAGTGGTAAATGCAAAGACTGACAAAGCAATTGCGACCACATAGTTACCCATAGGGAATGCATGTGAAAATGCAAAAGAGGTTAATGCCGCGCCATTTTCACCTGATGTCCATGCGCCTGACACAATAATCGCCAAACCAGTAATGGTACAAACGATCAAGGTATCAATGAAGGTACCTAGCATAGCCACTAAACCCTGAGCCACTGGATTGTTAGTTTGAGCTGCAGCATGTGCAATCGGCGCACTACCAAGACCCGCCTCGTTAGAAAATACGCCACGCGCTACACCAAAGCGAATTGCCGCCCATACCGCAGCACCAGCAAAGCCACCTTGTGCAGCAACAGGATTAAATGCACTGTGAATAATCAGCTCAATTGCCGCTGGAATCTCTGCTGCATAAACCACTAATACCGCAATACCAGCCGCGATATAAAAAATGGTCATAATAGGTACAAGCTTACCGGCCACATCAGCAATACGCTTGATACCGCCCATTAATACTGCGCCAACTAAGACCATTAATACCAAACCAGTAACCCAAGTCGGTACGCCAAAGTTACTGCTTAATGCATCAGCCACTGAGTTAGCCTGTACAGTATTACCAATACCGAAACCGGCTAGAGAACCAAATAGAGCAAACGCTGTTCCTAACCAGGCCCACTTTGAACCTAGACCATTCTTGATGTAGTACATTGGGCCACCCACGTGGTTACCATTGTCGTCCACTTCACGGTATTTAACCGCCAATACAGCTTCGGCAAACTTGGTGGCCATGCCGACTAACGCCGTACACCACATCCAAAATAGCGCCCCTGGTCCACCAATAAAAATGGCGGTGGCAACACCAGCAATATTACCAGTACCAATAGTTGCTGATAGCGAGGTCATTAGCGCGTTAAACGGGCTAATCTCACCTTTCATGTTTTTGTCTTTATCAGGAATACGGCCTGACCAAAGCAGTTTAAAACCAGTGCCTAGTTTTAAGATTGGCATTAAGCGTAAACCAAAGGTGAGGAATAAACCCACCCCTAAGATCATGACTAGCATAGGGGTACCCCACACTACACCGTTGATCATGCCAACAAATTCAGTAATAGCTTCCATTCAAACCTCGTTGATACAGATTATTTATAGTTATTTTTTATCGTTTTATTTTTATGTAAGGCTTTTTGATCTTCCCCATAACTAGAGCAAGGTCAAAAGGTCCTAATGTAACGTGACCTGAGTCAACAAAATACATCGAACAAACAGAGTACAACGAAATGTTCACCTTTGAAAAGGCCACATGAGAGAAAGGCGCTTGAAGATTATGATACTAGCGCCCAATGATGCTATTAGATGTTAGGGGCTGTTGATCTTTCGAGCTTAGTTTTTGTTCGGTTCTTTACCGTAAGGAATAATGCTGCTAGTACAAGGCTTGAGCGATAAAGCTTAGCTGGCTAAGTGAAAAGCTCATAACACATTCTAGCCATAAAAGAATAGAAGCATTGAATCGAACCCAAAGGGCAGCGTTT